>JABDPH010000315.1 GCA_013042925.1 Eudoraea sp. | reverse complement strand
GGTAATGCGATAGTCTGCTACAAATTCCAGTCCGGAATAATCGCTATCTAAGAGGGCCCTTATTGGTCTACTTAAATCAACACCAATGCGCAGGCCATAACGGTCCCCAAAACTTGTTGAATCTCTGGCACTTAAATCCAGTGAATCGGTTTGCGCACTGCTCATTAAGAAGCTAAAAAGAAGGATACAACTAATGAAATATCTTAACATGGGCGCTGTCTTGCTGTTTTATTAATGGGGAAACTATTTCTATGTTTTGGATCCAGTTTTCACTGTCAGAATTAAGCAATTCACTTAAGTCATCATAATTGGCAATATAACCGCAGGCCCGCGATATAAAAATTTCCTGTGTGCTATATTCGAAACTAAGTGTATCAATATTACCTGTTTCCAAGTCATCTTCATCAGCTGAATCAGAAATAAAAATAAAACCGGTATTGACTTCATTTATTCTTAATGGCAGCGCAACAGAATCCGAAGAACTTCTGTCAGCAAACGTATCGACGGTGGAGGATTGCCCTAAACCAACAATTCTTAAATTTGGGACAGCTTTTAATTCACTTTGATTTTCATTATCATAAAATCTTATGATTAAAAGTGGGGTATCACCATCCACGCAGATATCATCTTTTTCGCAGCCGGTAAAGGAAATAAAAACCAAAATAACCACAAGTAGAATCCTAATTTTTCCCATACTTATTTAGCAAAGTTTTTAAATATATCTGATTATATTTTTTGATGGATCCGTTTCTTCAAAAGTACAACATTTTCCACGTGATGTGTTTGTGGAAACATATCTACCGGTTGTATAATTTCTATTTGATATACTTCTTTCATCAGTTCCAGATCTCTTGCTTGCGTAGCACTATTACAACTAACATAAACAATTTTTTCTGGTGCAATTTCGAGAATTTGCATCACCACATCTTTGTGCATTCCGTCTCTGGGTGGGTCGGTAATTATAATGTTTGGTTTTCCATTAATGGCTACAAACTCATCGTTCAGAATGTTTTTCATATCGCCTGAGTAAAAGCTCACATTGTCAATGTTGTTCTCCTGAGCATTTGTTTCGGCCGCTGAAATTGCTTCCGGAATTGCTTCGATTCCCACTACTTTTTTAGCTTCGGCGGCAATGAATTGCGCTATAGTGCCTATACCGGTATAAAGGTCATAGACCAGTTCTGTTTTCTTCAAACCTGCTAATTTTCTCACCACTTTATAAAGTTCATAGGCTTGTTGAGAATTGGTCTGATAAAACGACTTGGCAGTTATCTTAAATTTAAGATTCTCCATTTGTTCGTAGATAAAATCTTTACTGTGATGACAGTGTACTTCCTGATCATAAATGGTGTCGTTTCCTTTGCGATTAATAACATATAACAATGAATCAATTTGTGGAAATGTATTCTTCAGGTGATTTAAAAGTCCAATTCTTTTATCCTCGTCATCATCATAAAATTGGATTAATACCATGATTTCTTTCGTAGACGATGTTCTTATCATCAGCGTTCTCAAAAGCCCTCGTTGATTTCTGGGATTAAAAAAACTAAGTCCATTTGCCTGAGCATATTTTTTTATTTCCAGGCGAATTTCATTTGAAGGATCGGCTTGTAAATGACATTTTTTAATGTCCAGGATCTTATCCCACATTCCCGGGATATGAAATCCAATGGCATTCTTATCTGTTATTTCACTTTTGGAATTAATCTCCTCCTGGGTAAGCCACCTGCTGTCCGAAAATGAGAATTCCATTTTATTACGGTAAAAATACTTTTGATCAGACCCAATTATTGGTAAAATTTCGGGTATTTCCAGATGGCCGATTCGCCTTAAATTGTTTTCAACCTCTTTTTGTTTGTAATACAGCTGGTGCGGATAGTCCATATGTTGCCATTTACATCCTCCGCAAATTCCAAAATGTTCGCACACTGGTGTCGTACGCTTGTCAGATAAGGTGTGAAAAGTGGTGGCTATAGCTTCAAAATAGGCCTTTCTTTTTTTTGTAGTTTGTACATCTACAATATCTCCAGGTACCGCATTGGAGATGAAAATGATTCTGCCATCTGGGGCTTTACCAATAGTTTTTCCTTTGGCGCCCGCATCTGTGACCGCTATATTCTCAAAAACCTGGCGAACCCTTCTTTTTCTCATGTCGCAAAAATACCATTTACAGCGAATCTTTAATCTTATCTTTAATAGGAATTAGATAAAAAGGCAAAAATATTTGAACCTTTTTCAAATTAATCGGTCTCTATTGTAGTAATAGAAATGGGAAACGCTAAAAAAATATTCGAAGGATTATTGGTTTTACAATATCGATCAGGAAATAAGAAAGCATTTTCCTTATTAGTGAATCGTTATAATTCAAAAATGTGCAGTCACGCCTATTGGTTCACATATGATAAAGATCTTGCCAAAGATATTGTTCAGGACAGTTGGGGAATAATTATCAAAAAGCTACCCTACTTAAAAAAACCTAACAGTTTTGGAAGTTGGGCGATGCAAATAGTCACCAGAAAATCTATTGACTATTTAAATAAGAATAATAGGGACAGAGATAAATTAAGGGAATACCATAACCAGCCAAAGGTCGATAACGCTTTTGAACACAAAGAAGCTGATCTTGTAAAAGTTTATGAGGCTATTAAGAAATTGCCTCAGGATCAACAAGTTGTTCTTAGGTTGTTTTATCTGGAAGAATATTCCCTTCGGGAGATAAGTGAGATTTTAGAAAAATCGGAAGGAACCATAAAATCGAGATTATACCATGCTCGTGAAAAATTAAAAACAATTTTAAAAAACAGAAATGATGGATAAGAAGACAGAAAAGATTGATGAACTAATCAAAGAGACATTATCGAAGGAGGAAGCCGCTTTTTACGATGACCTGGAAGAACAGAATCTGATAGGGAAAATAGGAGAAGTCTACAAGGGAAAGTTGGGATGGTTAGCAGCAATTATGAATGTAGTGCATTTGCTAATGTTTATGGCATTCATTTATTGTATAGTCCAGTTTTTTAGTACAGACAGCACCAATGAACTTATAAAATGGGCATCTGCCGGTTTTTTAAGTATGATAGCAATGAGCATGCTTAAGTTATTTGTTTGGATGCAAATGGATAAGAATGATATTCTACGTGAATTAAAACGATTAGAATTGCAAATTGCAACTCTTAGCAGGACGGATAATTGAATAAAAGAAGGAATACAGGCTTATTTTCTAATTTGTGTCAAAATTTGTAATTTAGCTACTCTGCATAGGATGATTTCTCTCCCAAAGAAGGAATAGCTAAAGTTTTATCAAAATTGTAAGGAAAATGTCAGTTTTAGAGAAGATATCTTCCCAGGATGCTATAGCATTGGAAGAAAAATACGGAGCGCAAAATTATCATCCATTACCAGTTGTTTTAAGCAGGGGAGAAGGTGTATATGTCTGGGATGTAGAGGGTAAAAAGTACTATGATTTTTTGTCCGCATATTCAGCTGTAAATCAAGGTCATTGTCATCCACATATAATTTCTGCCTTAAAAGAACAATCGGAAAAATTAACACTTACGTCCAGGGCATTTTATAATGATATGCTTGGGAAATACGAAAAATACATTACAGAATACTTTGGATTTGATCGTGTACTACCAATGAATACAGGTGCAGAAGCTGTAGAAACAGCAATGAAGCTTGCCCGGAAATGGGGTTATGAGAAAAAAGGGATTCACGTGAATCAGGCTAAAATAATTGTTTGTCAAAATAATTTTCACGGTCGTACGATTTCTATTATTTCTGCCTCCAACGATCCATTGGCAACAGAGAATTTTGGCCCGTTTACTCCTGGGATTTTCTCAATCAGATATAATGATATAAATGCACTGAGTGAGGCTTTGCAGGATAAGAATGTTGCTGCATTTATGGTTGAACCTATTCAGGGAGAAGCCGGTGTTTATGTTCCGGAGGACGACTACCTCAAGGAAGCACATAGTCTGTGCAGGCAAAAGAATGTTTTGTTCATTGCAGATGAAGTGCAGACCGGGGTCGCCAGAACTGGGAGATTATTAGCCTCTTGTGGTAATTGCTCCTGTAGAGATAAATTATGCAGCGGAACCCCGGATGTAAAACCCGATATATTGATTTTAGGTAAAGCTTTGTCCGGAGGTGTTTTCCCGGTTTCGGCTGTGCTTGCCAATAATAATATTATGGATGTCATAAGACCCGGTAACCATGGTTCTACTTTCGGTGGAAACCCATTAGCCTGCGCAGTGGCCATTGCCGCCCTTGAAGTTGTCAAAAACGAAGATTTGGCGGAAAATGCTTATAATCTGGGGAAATTATTTCGATCTGAAATGAGAAAATTAATAGAAAAAAGTAATCTAGTTAGACTAGTTAGGGGTAAAGGGCTTTTAAATGCAATTGTGATAAATGATGACGAAGACAGCTCTACTGCTTGGGATATATGTGTAGCATTAAAAGAAAACGGCTTGCTCGCGAAACCTACCCACGGGAATATTATTCGTTTTGCGCCCCCATTGGTTATGACAGAAGATCAACTCTTAGATTGCGTTTCTATTATTTTTAAAACTATTTTGACTTTTGAAAAGAAAATGGCTTAAAAATATAGTTATCAATTTTAGTTCAATAAAAAACCCTGATAATTGATTATCAGGGTTTTATTTATGCTGAGTAATTCTTAAGACCGAATTTCTTTAATTCTCGCTTTCTTACCTGTAAGACCTCTAAAGTAAAAGATACGAGCTCTTCGTACTTTACCTTTTTTGTTAATTTCAATTTTCTGCAAAGCCGGCATATTTACTGGAAATATTCTTTCTACACCTATAGTACCAGACATTTTGCGAATTGTAAATGTTTCTGTCGCACCTGTTCCTCTTCTTTGTATAACTACACCTTTAAAGAATTGAGTACGTGTTTTTTCACCTTCCTTTATTTCGTAGTAAACGGTAATAGTGTCACCTGAAGCGAATTGTGGAAATTCTTTTTTTGGAACAAATTCGTTCTCAACAAATGTTATTAAGGATTCCATTGATCTTTTTTTTGGATAAACTGAAAACAACATTCACGTATTTCGTCAGAGGTTGATTTCAAATCGTTTGCAAAAATAGTCTTTAAATTAGTACTTACAAGATATTTTTTGCAATTTTTAAGCAAAACCATGAGTTTTTAATCTTCTAATAAATCAGGTCTGCTTTTAACAGTCCTTTTCATGGCTTGTTCTTCCCGCCACTTTTCTATTTCGGGAAAGTTGCCACTTAATAAAATATCAGGAACTGCAAGGCCTTTATATTCCCTTGGTCTTGTGTATACGGGTGGTGCTAGTAAATTATCCTGAAAAGTATCCGTTAGGGCAGAAGTTTCATCATTTAGAACCCCTGGAAGTAAACGAATAACAGAATCACAGAGCACTGCGGCTCCAAGTTCACCTCCTGATAGAACGTAGTCGCCAATAGATATTTCTCTCGTAATCAAGCTGTCTCTGACTCTTTGATCTACTC
The DNA here is from genome assembly GCA_013042925.1 of Eudoraea sp. GTDB lineage: Bacteria > Bacteroidota > Bacteroidia > Flavobacteriales > Flavobacteriaceae > Eudoraea. The sequence goes on along the minus strand of JABDPH010000315.1, from coordinate 17,127 downwards.
CTTTATAATGACCACAGAGAATAATAATGTTTTTTAATAAGGATAGACTATTTGAAGTCTTTTGATTTAAGGTCTCACCATCAGGAGTCATATAAATAATCTCGTCATAATTACGTTCTTTTTTAAGAGAACTAATGCATTTATCAATAGGCTCTATCATTAAAACCATCCCTGCTCCGCCTCCAAATTGATAATCATCTACCTGATTATAGCTTTTATCTGTATAGTCCCTTAAGTTATGCAGGTGGATTTCAACCAGTTTCTTATCTATTGCACGCTTCAATATAGAAGCCTCGAAGGGGCTTTTTAATAATTCCGGTAAAACGGTAATAATATCAATTCGCATAAACCTTAACCTTATTTCATTTTGTAGGACCTACTGAGCTTCCCAAAAATAGTGAAGAGAAGTGGTGTTTTTGTTCCAACCCAGCCTCTCATATAATTTTTGTGCAGGATTGTTTATTGCTGTTTCCAGAGCCAATCCCTTATATTCCAGCAATTTGCAATATTCTTTGGCGTAGTTCAATAATACTTCGCCTATACCTTTATTCCGAAATTCATGATACACATATAAATCATTTAAAATAAATATGGGTTTAAGGCTTACGGAGGAAAAAGAAGAATATAATTGGGTAAAACCCGCCGGAGAACCTTCATAAAAAGCTATAAAGATAACAGAATCTTTATTTTTCATTCTATTTCCTAAAAAGCTTTGGGCCGCCTGTTTATCTGATCTCTGGCCATAGAAAACTCTGTATTTATCTAAAAGTGGAATTAAAATGGGAATATGTTCTTCTTTTGCCTGAACTATATTGATCATGATGCAGCATGCTAAAAAAAGCTCCCTAAAGGAGCTTTTTTTTATTTAGATTTTTTGTATTTATTTATTTCGTCCTGAAGTTGCCTGCTTATCTTTTGTTCTCTTTCCAAAGCCCTGCGCCTGTGATCCTCGTACTCTGTTTCCAGTTCAGCTAAATTAGATTTCGCCTGCTGGGTTAATATATTGCTTCTTCTGAACTTAAAGACAAACAATAGGAATAACAAGAGTAAACCAATTATTACCGTCCACAGAATGAAATTATAAGTTCCTTTAGAAACCTGAGCGCCTAACAAAGACATACTATCCTTCTCCTCGGTAACGGCAGTAAGGTTATCCGTTGTCTCCTTTAGCTTGCTATTAAGTGAACTGATAGAGGCTTCTTGTCCACTTATAGTGTTTTTTAGCTCAGTGGCTTTTTTATTCGCAGCATTTAGGGAATCCAGGACATTCTTCTTAAGCTTATCAAGGTTTATAATGCGCACTACCTCATATCTTTTTCCTTCAGCATTATAGTTACCCGATCTTTTGTATAAATATTGAAATTGACTTTCTATGGTACCACCATCTAATGACAATTCTTCCTGCTGGGTACCTTGTTGTGCAAAATGTAGGTTGCATGTCAGGAAGGCGAGTAATATATAAATTTTGCTAAAACCTTTCATTTAAAATATTCTAAGTATTAATATATGATTCAAGGAAGGAACTAAAGTACTCTAATAATATTAATTAATAAAAAAAATTCGCCCAATCATACCTTTTATATAAGAAGACTGCAGATGCATATCCATAACTGAAGATTACCTAGTAATAAGTAAACCTTCTGACCTTAGCAATATATTTTGCCAATCTGATTACCTGATGTGAGTATCCAAACTCATTATCATACCAAACATATAATACAATATTCTTACCATTGGCTGATACTATGGTAGCGTTACTGTCATAAATAGATGGCGCTGCGATGCCCACAATATCCGTTGACACCAATTCATTGCTTAGTGAATATTTAATTTGTTCTACCAAATCACCTTCCAAAGCATACTTTTTTATTATCGTATTTAAGGCTTCCCGAGATGTTTTACTATTAAGTTCTAAATTGAGTATGGCCAGAGAACCATTAGGAACAGGGACTCTAATTGCATTTGAAGTAAGTTTGCCTTTCAGTGATGGCAGGGCTTTTGTTACTGCATTTCCAGCACCGGTTTCTGTTATTACCATATTTAATGCAGCCGCTCTTCCTCTTCTGTATTTACCATGTAAATTATCAACTAAATTTTGATCATTAGTATAGGCGTGAATGGTTTCCAAATGACCTTTTTTTATACCCAATGAATCCTCAACTACTTTTAATATTGGCGTTATTGCATTGGTTGTGCAGGAAGCAGCCGAATAAATATCATTTCCATCCGGATCAAAATCATATTGATTAACACCATGCACAATATTTGGAATGTCTTTACCAGGTGCAGTCAGAATAACTTTGCCGACTCCTGCTGCCTTCAAATGCCTTTTCAATGCCTTTTTATCCCTAAAGGCACCCGAATTATCAATAATAAGCGCATCATTAATTCCAAATTTTGTGTAGTCTATTTCTTCAGGCTTATCCGAATTAATAATGCGAACCGTAGTACCATTTATAATTAATGCCTTATTAGCTATATCAATATCTACGGTTCCGGTGAATTGACCATGAACCGAATCTGTTTTCAACAAAGTGGCTCTTTTCTCCAGAATTTCCTCTGTTAGTTCTCCTCTGGTGACTATAGCTCTTAGCCTTAGCTGATTACCTTTACCTGTTTTAGCCATCAGCTCCCGTGCTATTAGCCTTCCTATTCTGCCAAAACCATAAAGGACAACATCCTTTGGCCTAATTTCTTTAGAATTTTTAGCATCTCTTAATTTGTAAAGAACAAATGTCTTTGCATCGTGATACTCATTGTTATCAGAATGATACTCGTAGGTTAGCTTTCCAATATCTATTTTTGACGGCGGTAATTTTATGTCATAAATAGCGCGTAATAATTCGACAGAATCAAATATTGAAATTGGTTTTTGAACAAATTCACCTGCGTATTCATGAAGGTTTATAATATCACTTACATTTTTATCAATCACCTGGTTTTTAAAAAGGACCACTTCAATAGCTTTATCGTACCATAGGTCACTAATTATTTTAATGAATTCTGTGGTGGCTTTTCTTCTGTCGGCTTGAAATGCCAGTTCTTTTTCATAGGATTTGATAGGACTCATCTATGTCAAGTTATTTTAATTTAGGGCAAAATTATTGAATTCCGTTGGTATCGCATAAGGAAAAGATAAATAAAAAAGCGCTCCAAAACGGAGCGCTTTAAAAGTCTTAAAAGTAAGGGATTTATTGAAAAACTATTCGTTCTTTCTCCCCATTTTTATCTATTAGGGTTATTACTGTTTTGTCATATCTTGAGATGGCGCCAAACATGTTTTTTGCTTCATAAATATCATCTACTTTTTCATTATCAATTTCTAAAATAACTTTTCCATTTAACCCATATCCTCTGTAGGTTTCAGGTACTCCGGTAATCTTAACCCCTGTTTTAACATTGTAGATTTCCTTATCGTTCTCTGATAAGTTTTTAACCCTAAGTCCCATAACCGGAACAATAATGGATTGCCTTTCTTTTAGTTCAACAGGTATTACAATATCTTCTCCATTTCGATCAATTGTAACTTTAATTTTATCTCCAGGTCTTTTGGTGGATACATAACCAGTTAAATCTGCAAATTTCCGCACTTTAATATTATCTACCTTTTTTATAATATCTCCAGACTTTAAATTAGCGTCAAATGCGCCAGAGTCTTCTTCTACACCATCAATATATACACCATCAATTTCATTTATACCATTTTTCACCGCATAGGGAGAACTTAGCCGGGGAGAAGTAATTCCGAGAATTCCTTTTTGAACGTTTCCATATTCCAAGATATCTTCAACCACCTTTTTGGCAATATTACTGGGAACTGCAAAGGAGAAGCCAACATAGGAACCGGTTGGTGAAGTAATGGCAGTGTTTATTCCTATGAGATCACCATTTGTATTGACCAACGCACCCCCGCTATTGCCCGGATTAACAGCAGCATCTGTTTGTATAAATGATTGATCCCGAACAGGATCAAGATTTCTGGCTTTTGCACTAACTATACCCGCGGTAACTGTTGATGTTAGATTAAAGGGATTGCCAACAGCTAACACCCATTGTCCAATTTTAGCTTCATCGGAATCACCAAAAGCAAGATAGGGGAGGTTCTCATCCACATCAATTTTAAGTAATGCTATATCGGTATTAGGATCAGTGCCGATAATTTCAGCCTCATATGACTTATTATTGTTCAACGTAATTCTTATCTCATTGGCCTTGGCAATAACATGATTATTAGTTACAATATACCCATCTGGGGAAATGATAACTCCAGAACCGGTGCCCACCTGTGGAATTTGACGACTTTCAGAGCCATAGAAAAAATCTAATAAGCTTCCCGAGCTGCTATTTAAAGTAAGGTTTTTAACATGGACAACTGCATTAACGGTATTTTCTGCAGCAATGGTGAAATCAACCTCATTAATGCCATTTCCTTTAAAAGATGTGGGCTTGTTGCTGGTAGTTACAACTGGCATCTCCGAACTATCCGTAACAACGGTGTAATTTGTTTTTTCAAAAAACAACTTATAAGAAGTAAGGGTTATCGCCCCGGCAAAAATGGCTACTATTAATAAACTACCAAATCTTTTCATAAATAAATGATCTTTAAATTTATAAAGTAAAAATACTTGATTTTTTAGTCTAAATATTTCCATTTAACGACTTTTTAACTGATTAAAACTGCTTAAATAAGTCATATCTTTGTTACTTGATAAGCAATGATAGTTACATTTTATAAATACCAGGGCACAGGCAACGATTTCATTATGATTGATAATCGTCTTGGAGGATTTCCGAAGGCCGATAACGAATTGATTTCATTTCTATGTGACAGGCGTTTCGGTATAGGGGCAGATGGATTAATCTTGTTGGAAGAAGATAATTCAGCACATTTTAAGATGGTATATTATAATGCTGATGGAAATCCCGGAAGTATGTGTGGCAACGGTGGAAGATGTATAGTAGCATTTGCAAAATTCCTCGGGATAATCACTAATAAAGCTGAATTTAGTGCCGTAGATGGGTTGCATGTTGCTACGATTACTAATGGAATTATTAGCCTGCAGATGCAGGATGTGACTGAAATTATGGCAAAACCCAATTGTCTTTTTTTAGATACAGGTTCTCCACACCATGTTCAGATGGTTGTTAATTTAGATGCCTTTAACGTATTGCAAGAAGGGGCAAAGCTGCGATACGGAATTTACGGAGAAGAAGGGAGCAATATAAACTTTGTGGAACAAACTGCAGATAATAATTTTTCCGTACGAACTTATGAAAGGGGGGTGGAAAATGAAACCTTGTCTTGCGGAACCGGCGTCACGGCAGTTGCAATAGGAATGAATTATTGGGGTAAGACTAATGGTGACAAAGTAAATATTCATACTAAAGGAGGGAATTTGTCAATTACTTTTAATAAGGTCTCGGAGCGATATGAGAATATATGGCTGGAAGGTCCGGCCAAGCAAGTATTTAAAGGAAAAATAGAGATTTGATTCTAAAAGGAAAGCATACCAGTTTAAGAGCATTGGAACCCGAAGATCTTGATTTTTTATTCGAACTGGAGAATAATCCTCATATCTGGGAAATTAGTGGTACGATTACACCCTATTCCAGACATGTACTTAAAAAGTATCTGGACAACGCCCATAGAGATATTTATGAAGTAAAACAGTTACGCCTTGCTATCTGCAATGAAAGTAATAAGGTCATAGGGTTTATTGATCTATTTGATTTTGATCCGAAACACAGAAGAGCAGGAATTGGGATCGTTATTCTTGACAGGGCTGACCGCAATAATGGTCACGGTTCAGAAGCCGTATCTTTATTGTGCAAATATGCCTTTAAGGTGCTCAATTTGAATCAGGTATACGCTAATGTAGGCGAAGACAATCAGGCTAGTATACAACTTTTCAAAAAGATGGGGTTTGAGCTTGCAGGAGTTAAAAAGGATTGGGTTCTTGCCGGAGGAAAATTTAAAAATGAACTACTGTTTCAAAAGTTTGAAAAATAATGTATATCAAAAAAATTTTATTGATAATAGTGCTTCTTGGCCTAATTGCAGGAGGAGCCTTTGCATATTTAATTTATAACGCTCTTTTTACACCAAATACAGCTTTTAATAATAAGGAAGCATACATTTATGTTCCAACTGGCAGTTCCTATGATGAGTTAAAAAATCTTATCTCACCCCTTTTGTCTGATATGGGGACCTTTGAGGCAGTCGCAAAACAGAAAAAATATATTGACTATATAAAACCTGGAAAATATATTTTAAAGAAAGGAATGAATAATAATGAGATTATTAATACTTTAAGGAGTAACAATATACCTGTTAATGTCTCTTTTAATAATCAGGAATCATTCGAAAAATTGGCTGGAAGAATTTCTAGTCAAATCGAAGCTGATAGTATTTCATTGGTAAAGGCTTTTACAGATTCTGAATTTCTTCAGGAAAATGGCTTCACAACAGACACGAGTCTTTCACTATATATACCTAACAGCTATGAATTTTTTTGGAATACATCCGCCACAGAGTTTCGTGATAGAATGCTGAAGGAGTATCTTCGCTTTTGGAATGACGATAGAATAAAGAAAGCAGAATTATTGAATTTAACGCAAATTCAAGTGATATCTCTTGCTTCAATTGTTCAAAAGGAAACAGCCAAAGTCAATGAGAGACCTAGGGTTGCCGGATTATATCTAAACAGGCTGAAGAAAAATATGTTGCTTCAGGCAGACCCTACCGTAATCTATGCCTTAAAACGGGAACTTGGCAATTTTGATACGATTATCAAAAGGGTTCTTTATAAAGATTTAGAGCTCAATTCACCTTATAATACCTATAAATATGCAGGTGTTCCTCCCGGCCCAATTACAATGCCCGATATTTCCTCTATAGACGCCGTTCTCAATCCTGAAAAACATGACTACTACTATATGGTAGCGGATGTGGAAGACTTCGGTTACCATAAATTTGCCAAAAACCTTTCGCAACATAACCGGAATAAAACGCAGTATATCCGATGGATAAACGAACAAAAAATAAACCGCTAGACGGTTAATCCGGAATTTTAAACAATTTATCAAATAAAGGGGTTATTCATAGAATTCTAAGGAATATTCGTACAAATCTCTAATATCTTTGGTTGAGTAATTTAAGCATACCGGCTCATTTGGTAGTTAGTCTTAAGAAAACACATATATGAAGAAGTGGCCATTTATTATCTGTCCGCTTATCGTGATTTTAGTTTTAGTTAGTTTTGGGTTTACCACGAAGTCTGAAGTTAAAGTCCCCGAAATTCTAAAAGTAAAAGAACCTACGCCAGTTCTGTTCCCCAAAAACAGAACAACTTATAACTCATCCTTTGTAACGCCTCCTTTTTTGGGAAGTTGTTATTTCGGTTTCAAAGAAGCACTCGCATTTACTGAGTCTCAGGGCAATTACTTTATAATTAATACACTGGGATATCTGGGTAAGTATCAATTTGGAATCGGAACTCTTCAATTGATGGGTGTTTATAGAGCTACCAAATTTCTAAATAATACAAGTTTGCAGGAGAAAGTATTTTATACAAATATTTCACGCAACAAATGGATAATGCGCAAATACATCAAATATTTTGTAGGTAGAAAGGTTAAGGGCATTGAAATAACTGAATCCGGAATATTGGCGGCTGCTCATTTAGCTGGTCCGGGTAATGTAATGAAGTATTTATATTCTAATGGCAGGCAGGATGTCAAGGATGCCTATGGAACTAGTCTTGAGGATTACTTAAAAAAGTTTTCAGGATATGATATATCTGAGATTTCAGCAATTCGGAATCCTAAGGTATAATAAAATAAATTCACAGCACGGAATTATAGCCCTGGCTTAAAGGTCAGGGTTTTTTTAGGCCTGAATAATAAAAATTGTAGGCCTTTTATGGAGTTCAATGGATTCTGCTATCCAATTCCCCGCTAATTTTGTTGCAATAGATTCTGTGGGTAAGGTAAGATCAGTTGCTATACACAGCCATGTTTCCTTTGAAAGTGTCTTGACAAACTCTTCAAAAAGACTATTATTTCTATATGGTGTTTCTATAAACAGCTGACTTTGATTATTTTCTCTGGAAATTTTCTCGAATCTCTTAATTGCTCTCTTTCGCTCAGAATTTTCAATAGGCAGATAGCCATTAAATGCAAAATTTTGACCATTGAGACCACTTGCCATAAGAGCCAAAATTATAGAAGAGGGTCCAACCAAAGGCACTACGGCAATTCCTTTCTGATGGGCAATTCGGGCTATTTCAGATCCTGGATCTGCAATTCCCGGGCAGCCGGCCTCCGACAAAACACCTACATCCTCGCCTTCAAAACAAGGATCAAGGAAAGAAGGAATGATTTCCGGATCTGTGAATTTATTTAGAAGAGCAATATTTAAATTTGGCTGTGATTTTCTGGGACTGATTTTTTTGATAAACCTTCTTGCTGTTTTTTCATTCTCCACGATATAGTGATCTGTTTCCTCAATTATTCTCTTAATAGAAATTGGCAACACTTCCAGAGGTTCATTTTCACCAAGTGTGGTTGGTATCATATATAGCTTACCATCTGAACCGCTAGTGTTTTGCATTTTATGAAGTCTGATTTGTATTTATTTTTTTGGCTATCATCTCACAGGCTTGATTAATTAGCTTAAAAACCTTTTCAAAACCATCTGTTCCACCATAATAAGGGTCGGGGACTTCTCTAACGGATGAACTGCCTTCCTCCAGTAAAAGTTTAACCTTATCAATATGACCTTTTTCATTAGACAGCGCTAATATGTCGTAGTAATTGCTTAAGTCCATAGCATAAATAATATCAAACTGGGCAAAATCGTTAAAATTAAATTTTCTACATCTTTGGCCAGAGATATCAATGCCATATTTTTTGGCTACGGCTATAGACCTTTTATCCGGATTGTTTCCTATGTGGTATCCCGCAGTTCCGGCAGAATCAACAAAAACATGCTGTGAACTGGTTTTTGACTTCAATATACCTTCGGCTAATGGAGACCTGCAGATATTGCCCAGGCATACCATAAGAACCTTTGTTTGCATAATTTATTTAGGAAAATTTCTTTGTTAAATCTTCGATGTATTTTCTAAACTGCTTATCCGTTTCAGCCAGATTGTCCACTGTTTTGCAAGCGTGAAGTACAGTGGCATGATCTCTTTTACCTATCTGGGAGCCTATACTTGCCAGCGAGGCTTTGGTGAATTTTTTGGCGAAAAACATTGCCAGCTGCCTTGCTTGTACGATATGTCGTTTCCTTGTTTTGGATTGTAAGGTGGCTACATCCATTTCAAAGTAATCTGAAACGACTTTTTGAATGTAGTCTATGGAAACCTCCCTTTTTGTGTTTTTTACAAATTTTTCAACTACCTGTTGTGCTAATTCCAGAGTAACTTCTTTTTTATTGAAGGATGATTGAGCAATAAGAGAGATTATAGCACCTTCCAATTCTCTAATGTTTGTCTTAATATGTTTGGCAACATATTCAACTATTTCATCGGGCATTTCAACGCCATCCCTGTATAGTTTGTTCCTTAAAATTGATATACGAGTCTCATAATCAGGATTTTGAAGCTCAGCTGACAATCCCCATTTAAATCGTGAAAGCAAGCGTTGTTCAATATCCTGCATGTCTACAGGGGCTTTATCCGAAGTTAGAACAACCTGTTTTCCATTTTGGTGCAAATGATTGAAAATATGGAAGAAAACATCCTGAGTGCCCGATTTTCCGGATAAGAACTGTACATCATCAATTATAAGTACATCAATTAACTGATAAAAATGAATAAAATCATTTCTGGTATTCTTTTTAACAGATTCTATGTATTGTTGTGTGAATTTTTCTGCAGAGATATAAAGTACCGTACGTTCCGGATATTTATCTTTAATTTCCACACCAATAGCATGCGCAAGATGTGTTTTACCTAATCCCACTCCTCCAAATATCAATAGCGGATTAAAAGAAGTTCCTCCAGGCTTATTAGCAACCGCCATACCCGCAGATCTAGCCAGCCTGTTGGAATCACCCTCAAGGAAATTGTCAAAATTGTAATTGGGATTAAGCTGCGACTCTATCTTTATATTTCGAATTCCCGGTATTACAAAAGGATTCTTTAATTCCGGATTTTTAGATTTTATGGGAACATCCATTTCCTGAGGATTCACACTCCCTCTGTTTGAACTTGGAATTTGTTCTGTGAATGGTTCTCTGTTGCCATATGTATTCTCCATCTTAATGATATAGACCAATTTGGCATTTTCCCCAAGTTCTTTAGTTAGTGCAACCTTTAGTAGTTTTACATAGTGTTCTTCAAGCCATTCATAAAAGAATTTACTGGGAACCTGAATGCTTAATGAGTTATCAGATAACTTTACAGGTTTGATAGGTTCAAACCATGTTTTGAATGCCTGCGGTTGGATATTATCTTGGATAAAAGCCAAGCAATTGTTCCAAACGGAAATAGCAGTAACACTCATATTAAAAATTATCTTATTTTGTTGGTTAGAGATTAGTCTTTGTTGGTCACGGAAAATACCTATTTTACCATTCTCAAGAGCGAGACAAATATGTGAACAAATATTCTAAAAAAAAAATCATTTTAGGTTGAATTTTTTCTTTTTTTTTTGCATGTTCACCCCCCTCTTTAGGTCACTTAATAAATATATTGTTTTTAGCTGATAAATTATGCATTTTTATCAATTTTCTTTTCGGGTTCGTTATGGAGAAACTGACCAAATGGGAGTGGTGTATCATGGCAATTATGCGCAATACCTGGAGATGGGAAGGGTTGAATGGCTTAGGGATTTGGGTATTTCTTACAAAAGCATGGAAGAAAACGGAATTTTACTACCAGTAATTTCCTTACAACTAAAATTTGTAAAATCTGCAGTTTATGATGATCTTATCACAGTGGTTACCAAACTAAAAAAAACCCCCGCTGTCAGAATAGAATTTGACTATGAAATATACAACGAAGCGGGCGAACTTTTAGTAGAAGCGAACACCGTTTTGGCATTTATGAATTCCAGGACCAAAAGACCAGTTAAATGCCCTGATTATCTGCTGAATAAACTCCTAAGTCTCGATAATGATTCAATAGGTGACTAGACTCAGCCTTATTAAAATTTCATTTGTAAAATTAGTCTTCTAATCTGGAAATTGAGACACCCTGAATCGCTTTAAACTTGTTTTCAATTTGAAACGTATTTCTAAGTAAAACGGAAATTACAACGGTGCATTCCATCGACATATCCTGTTTCTTGATTTCTAATGAATTTCGTTTAATTATGCGCATTACTTTACTAAGAAGAGGATAAGTAAAGCATAATTCATACTTTACTTTGACCGACTTTTCAATAATGGTGGAAGATTCCAGAGCTAGTTGTGCTGCTGTCCTATAAGCGGCTATAAGTCCTCCAACTCCTAATTTAGTGCCACCAAAAACACGTGCTACAGCGATCAGAACATTGGTTAAATCAAAAGATTTTATTTGCCCATATATAGGCATTCCAGCTGAGTTATTGGGTTCCCCATCGTCGTTTGCTCTATATCTTTGGTTTTCTATACCTATTCTCCAGGCATAGCAAATATGATTCGCCGTTGGGTGCATTTTACGAAGATTATCTATTATTGGTTTTATATCTTTCTCATTTACTATTGGGAAAACATAGGCATAAAACTTACTCTGACGGTCTTTATGGAGAATACCGCCTGATGCATCGTCAACTGTTTTATATAAACCTACATTATTGTCCATCAAAAGAATGTAACCAACATGATACTTATAACTGCCAGTGCAATACCACTCCAGTTTTTGGCGCTTATTTTCTCTTTGAATAAAACAATACCGAGTAAGGTGGAAAACATAACAATAGCAACATTATTTATAGTAAAAATAGAGGCACTGTTCAGTGCTTCATTTTGAAGTGCCCTCAATAAAAAGAATATGGAAAAGTAATTGGGAATTCCCAGGGCAATACCTCCTAATACATTTTTGAAATTGAGTTTTAAGGGTTTGTCAAAAGACCTTAAAAGAATAAACAAGATTCCGGTGCAAGCCGCGACACCAAACACAGTAGCTGAAAATATTGGAAATTCATTTGTCGAAACATGGTTTTCTTCCATGTATTTTATGCTGGCATCAATAATGCCTGAACCTAAAAAGACCATGATGGGCAACAAAAGAGATTTTCTTTGAATGGCCCTGGGCGTATCTTTCACCGAGGCAAAATATACTGCAGCCAGCGCCAAAATTATCCCCGCTGATTTTAAAAAACTGAGTTTTTCGCTGTATAATATTAGGCCCAATATCACAGGGATAACCAGGGACATTTTAGTAGCAACCGAAGCTACGGAGACCCCAAGGCGCTGCGAAGTTTTCGCCATTAGGTTAAAGATTACTATAAACAGGATACCCAAAAACAAGGTGCCATAAAACCAATCACTTTTAGGAATTTCATAAAGTTGAACGGGCTTATTATAAAATAGAACGCCAACGATACATGCGGTCATATAGTTTACAATAATTGCATAAATAGTTTGGATTTTGTGTGTGTCAAACAATTTAAAAATTACAAATATCAGACTTGAAAAAAAAATACTTAAAGAAAGGTCTAACATTTTGATATTTTGGATTTCAGTTCTAAAATATCCTCTTTGCCAACTTTTAAATGCCAGCAGCAAATACTTAATTCTGCGGCTGCAGAAGTATGTTCACTGCTGTCATCTACAAAAAATGTATTTTCTGCTTTAAGACTATTTGAATTAAGAACAAATTCGAATATGCTACGTTCTGGTTTTCTCAAATTAATCTCATGCGATAAATAGAATTTTTCAAAGCATTTTTTAAAACGAGCGAACCTTTCATTACCCATTCTCTGTTTTACGTAGTCTATGTGCAATTCATTCGTGTTGCTTAACAGGAATAGGCGATAGTCTTTCTCTTTAGCCAATTTTTCAATGAACTTTAATCGTTCTTCCGGGAAATCAAGGATTATGGAATTCCAGGCGTGCATTAAATCCTTTTTTCCGGCTTTTGGGAACATTTGGCTGGTTTGATCAAGAAAGTATTCCGTAGTTATAAGACCTTTTTCATAAGCAGCAAACAATTCTTCAAGCTCAGGAGTAAGATATTTAAAGCCAAATTTCTCCATTTCCCTGGCAGTAGCTTGTTTGTCCAGGTTTATGAAAACGTCTCCAAAATCAAAAATGATATTCTCAATCATTCAAGAGTCTTTTTATGGTATTATTACCTATAATTTCTGTAGCCATCATTTTACTATCAATATATGGGGCTTTTGTACCTTTGCCAAAGGTAGCATCTCCAATAATAATTCTAGCTTCATCCCAAAGTCCGGAATTGACAAAAGTAGCCAGGGTTTCTGCACCTCCTTCAACTAGAACACTCGTTATATTTTTCTCGAAGAGTATTCTGCATATTTCTTCTGCCATATTCTTTCCAAAATCAATAATATCGTATTCAAGCCCTTCCTGAAACTTTGTTTTATCTTCCAGCTGAGTTAGAATAATGGTTCGGGTTGATTTATCATAGATATTGAGATCTGCCGGTAGTTTTAAAGCTCTGTCGATAATTATTCGAACAGGGGAGGTGCCTTCCCAAAAACGAACATCCAGTCTGGGATTGTCAGCCAATACAGTGTTTGTTCCAACCAGGATAGCCTGCTCTTCGCTCCGCCATTGATGCACACGTTGACGTGCATAGGAATTACTGATCCAATAAGGTTCGGGCTTTGTTTTTCGCATATCTCTAATTGGCGCAATAAAACCATCTTTAGTCTCTGCCCATTTCAAAAGAATATATGGCCTGTGTTTTTCCTGGTAGGTTAAAAATCGCTTGTGATGTTTCCTGCATTCATCTTCTAGTACTCCTGTTAATACTTCAATTCCAGCCTCTTTAAGCTTCTTTATTCCGCCACCGGATACTTTTTTATTGGGATCCTGAATACCTATAATCACTTTTCGCAAGTTTGTTTTGATTATCAGCTCGGCACAAGGAGGAGTTTTACCATAATGGGCACAGGGCTCCAGGGTGACATATAGTGTAGCCTCGTTTAAAAGCGATTTGTCTGCAACAGAATTTATTGCATTTACTTCTGCATGTGGCCCACCATATCTACTGGTAAACCCTTCTCCGATTATTTTATCCTGATGGGTTATTACAGAGCCAACCATTGGATTGGGAGCGGCAGAACCTAAGGCCTTTTTGCCCAATTCAATACATCGACGCATATATTTTTCGTGTATCTTCACCTCGCAAAAATAGGACATTCCAAAAGAAAAAGGATACCCCTAAAATTAATGTGTTAGTAGACTTAGGCTATGTTCATTTAGAAATAATAAAAGTTTCATCTCAATGTTATTAAAGGAAATAAAAGAAATTTATCATAGGGAATTAGATGAAATTTATCCCAAGGAGGAAGTGGACAGCATGTTTTATCTTATGATAGAACATTTTTTGGGTTTAGAACGATTTATTCTCGCCATAGATCCGGAGATTGTTATCACTAAGGACGAAGAGCAATATATGTTTGAAGGTTTGTCTAAGCTAAAGAAAGAACAACCTATTCAGTATGTTTTGGGGGAGACCACTTTTATGGACCTGAAAATTTTGGTTAATGAGTCGGTTCTTATTCCAAGACCCGAAACAGAAGAATTGGTAAATTGGGTGCTTGAAGATATTGAAGAGTTGGATGACAAACTTATGGTTATTGATATAGGAACCGGGAGCGGATGTATCGCTATATCTCTTGCTAAATTCAAGCCAAATCTAAAGGTTACAGCTATTGATATATCGCGGTCCGCGCTGGAAGTAGCTAAAAAAAATGCCTTCATAAATGAAGTAGATGTCGAATTTAGGGAAGTTGATATTCTAAAAGCCGGGTCAATAGGTAAGAACTATGATATTATTATTTCTAATCCACCTTATATTAGGGAAATGGAGCGAGATAAAATGCGTAATAATGTTCTTCAAAACGAACCCTATTCCGCATTGTTTGTGTCTGATGAAGACCCCTTACTTTTCTATAGAACGATAGCTAAACTGGCAAGAGATGGCTTAAAGGAAAATGGGGTGCTTTATTTGGAAATAAATCAGTATTTGGGGGAAGATGTAAAAATGCTTTTGAGGGATTTCAATTTTTCTGAAATTGAACTAAGAAAAGATATCTTTGGAAACGATAGAATGATTAGAGCAAAGCTAGTATCAATAAATTGAATATACGTTTTAATACTCTTTTTTAATACTTTTAGGACCCCAGAAAAAATCAGGAAATGAATAGTATTGTTGTCTTTTGTGGTAGTAGTGAAGGAAACGACCCCATTGTATTAGATAAAGCATATTCTTTAGGCAGGGAAATGGCTGAAAGGTCCATTAGACTAGTCTATGGAGCAGCAAGAATTGGCGTAATGGGCAAGTTAGCTCAGGGGTCATTGGACTATTCCGGAAATGTAATTGGAATTATCCCTGATTTCCTTAAACACAAAGAGGTATTTCATGATGGCTTAACAAAATTGATCGTAACGGAGAATATGCATGAGCGTAAACTGAAAATGCACGAAATGTCCGAAGCTGTCATAATGTTGCCAGGAGGTTATGGTACTTTAGAAGAATTTTTTGAAATGATAACCTGGGCCCAATTGGGTCTGCATCAAAAGCCTATTGGGATTTTAAATATTAACGGATTCTATGATAATTTAATGGGAATGCTTAAAACAATGGTCGACCAGGGATTCGTCAAAAAGGAGAACTATGATATGATACTCATAGACCATTCCATTAATGGATTACTGGATAAGATGAACTACTATAAACCTCAACATGTGCCTAAATGGATAAATAAAGATCAGCTTTAATGAGTATAAAGGAAAATATAGAAGCCTTGCGCGAGGAATTAAGGGAACACAATCATAAATACTATGTGCTCGCCAGTCCAAGTATATCGGACTATGAGTTTGATATGAAACTAAAGGAACTGCAGGCACTGGAGGAGCAGTATCCTGAATTTATGGATGCAACTTCACCAACAATGCGTGTAGGAGGAGCTGTTACTAAAAGCTTTAAGACCGTAGTTCACGAACACAGAATGTATTCGTTAGATAACTCCTATTCCAAAGAAGAGTTATTGGATTGGGAAAAGCGTGTTTTGAGGATTTTGGGAAATTCCGAAGTTAGTTTCACTTGTGAGCTAAAATATGATGGCGCCTCCATAAGCATAGCCTATGAAAATGGTGAGCTTGTAAGAGGAGTTACAAGAGGGGATGGATTTCAAGGTGATGACGTCACTGCAAACATTAGAACCATTAAATCAGTGCCCCTAAGATTACAGGGAGATTTTCCATCAAAATTTGATATTCGAGGAGAAATTGTTCTTCCCCTGGATGGTTTCGCTAAAATGAATGAAGAACGCATCAATAGCGGGGAGGATCCCTACATGAATCCTCGAAACACTGCAGCTGGAAGCCTTAAGCTTCAGGATAGTTCTCTGGTTGCAGAAAGACCATTGGAATGTCTTCTTTATGGAATTAGCGGTAATAATCTCAATTTTTCATCTCAGATTGAAATGCTTCTCAAAGCCAGAGAATGGGGTTTTAAAGTTCCTTCTGCAGCAAAGCTCTGTAAAACAACGGAAGAAGTTATGGAGTTTGTAGAATACTGGGATACTGAGCGCCATAACCTTCCCTATGTAACCGATGGAGTTGTGGTTAAGGTTAACAGCCTTCATCATCAGGAAGAACTGGGCTATACAGCGAAGTCACCCAGGTGGGCTCTTGCATATAAATTTAAGTCGGAACAAGCCATTACAATTCTCAATGAAATTAGTTATCAGGTTGGCAGAACCGGGGCCATTACACCAGTAGCAAATTTACAACCAGTACTGCTGGCGGGAACGACAGTTAAACGAGCTTCTTTGCACAATGCAGATCAAATAGCTAAGCTGGATATCCGTGAAGGAGACACAGTTCAAGTAGAAAAAGGAGGTGAGATTATTCCTAAGATTGTAGGTGTTGATTTGTCTAAACGTCCTGCTTATTCCAAACCCACACACTATATCACAAACTGTCCGGAATGTGGA
>JABDPH010000303.1 GCA_013042925.1 Eudoraea sp. | reverse complement strand
ATGGTGGATTGTTTTTTCCATTGCATTGGCAGCACTACTTTGGGGGGTAGGTGCAATAATTTATACGATTTCTACCGGTATTGGAACTTGGGGACTTAATAAAACGGTAAACTGGGCCTGGGATATTACAAACTTCGTGTGGTGGGTTGGTATCGGACACGCCGGAACCTTAATTTCTGCGGTGCTTTTATTATTTCGACAAAAATGGAGAATGGCAATTAACCGATCTGCGGAGGCCATGACTATATTTTCTGTAATCCAGGCGGGCTTATTTCCAATAATACACATGGGTAGACCATGGTTGGCTTATTGGGTTGTTCCGATACCTAATCAGTTTGGTTCATTATGGGTTAATTTTAATTCGCCCCTGTTATGGGATGTTTTTGCAATATCAACGTATTTATCTGTTTCATTGGTTTTCTGGTGGACAGGCTTACTGCCGGATTTCGGTATGATTCGCGACAGGGCTGTGAAACCTTTCCAAAAGAAAATTTACGGTTTGGTTAGTTTTGGATGGACTGGTCGTGCAAAAGACTGGCAGCGCTTTGAAGAAGTTTCGCTTGTTCTTGCAGGTTTGGCAACACCACTTGTACTTTCTGTACATACCATTGTATCTTTTGACTTCGCAACTTCTGTTATTCCGGGCTGGCATACCACCATTTTCCCGCCTTACTTTGTTGCGGGAGCAATTTTCTCAGGATTTGCCATGGTGCAAACACTCTTGATAATAATGAGAAAGGTAAGTCACCTTGAAGATTATATAACCGTTCAGCATATTGAACTGATGAACATAGTTATCATGATAACAGGTTCAATTGTTGGTTGCGCGTATATCACAGAACTTTTTATTGCCTGGTATTCCGGGGTTGAATATGAACAGTATGCCTTTCTTAACAGGGCAACAGGGCCATATTGGTGGGCCTATCTTTTAATGATGAGCTGTAACGTTCTTTCACCACAGATAATGTGGTTCAAGAAAATTAGAACCAGTATAATAATTTCATTTATTATATCAATTGTAGTAAATGTAGGTATGTGGTTTGAAAGATTTGTGATAATAGTAACATCATTGCATAGAGATTACTTGCCTTCATCCTGGACTATGTTCTCACCAACTTTTGTCGATATTGGTATTTTCATAGGTACTGTTGGATTCTTCTTTGTGCTCTTTTTATTATATTCAAGAACTTTCCCGGTAATTGCGCAGGCTGAGGTAAAAACAATATTAAAATCGTCAGGAGCCCGCTATAAAGCTCTTAGAGCTGCGGGTAAACCTTTATATACCGTAAGTAAAAATGGAATTGTAAGGGAAACAATTATTAGTAGTGAGGAGGAGGTTACCGTTTCTTCGGAACCAGATGAAGAAAGTTTACTTGGTGCACTGGGTAGTTTTGATTCAGCAACTCAGGAACCTGATGATCTGAAAAAAGTAAAAGGGATTGGTCCTTTAATGGAAAAGACCCTTAATAAATTGGGCATTTTCAGTTTTTTACAAGTGAGTAAAATGACCCAGAAAGAATATGATTTGCTTGATTCTCTTACCGGTGCTTTCCCTGGCAGAGCTCAGAGAGATGATTGGGCAGGACAAGCAAGAATGTTTTTAAACAACGATAAATAATTATGGCAGCTACTGTTATCCACGCATATTATGATGATGATGATGTATTGATGCACGCCGTTAAAAAGGTAAAAGCTGAAAAACATCACATCGAGGAGGTCTATTGTCCGTTTCCGGTACATGGTTTGGATAAGGCAATGGGCTTAGCTCCAACCAGAATTGCAATAACATCCTTTATGTATGGATGTTTGGGATTAATTGTTTCTATTGTTATGATGAAATACATAATGATTGATTCATGGCCAATGGATATAGGTGGAAAGCCCAGCTTTAGCTATATCGAAAATATGCCTGCTTTTGTGCCTATCATGTTTGAATTAACGGTTTTTTTCGCTGCACATCTAATGGTGATTACATTTTATTTAAGAAGTAGGTTATGGCCATTTAAAAAGGCTGAAAACCCTGATGTGAGAACAACAGACGCTCATTTTATTATGGAAGTTGAAGTGCATAATAATGAGTCTGAATTAAAAGAATTGTTGTTAGATACCGGGGCAGTAGAGTTGAACATTATTAAAAACGGTCATTAGAAAATGAAGGGTTTTATAAGAATAGTAATGATTCTGGCAGTAATTGGATTGCTTTCTGCATGTGCAGATAGTAATAGTCCAAATTATCAATATATGCCAAATATGTATGAGCCTGTGGGTTATGAAACCTATCAGCAAGTTGATTTTCTTCCTAGTGGAACCGAAGCCATGACCCCTCCGGAAAATACCATTCACAGAGGCTGGCTGCCCTATGAGTATGCCAATGATCTTGAAGGCAAGGAAATGGCCAGAATGCAACAAAGTCCATTAGATTCTTTGCAAATGGAAGCAAACCTTGCGAAGGGCAAAGAACTTTATGTCATATACTGTGGCATATGCCATGGGAACCAAGGCAAAGGGCAGGGAACCCTTGTAAAAAGAGAAAAAATACTGGGCGTACCCAGCTATGCAGATGCCGCTAGGAACATTACTGTTGGAAGCACCTATCATACTATTTATTACGGGTTGAATTCCATGGGATCTTATGCCGGTCAACTTGATTATGAAGAACGTTGGCAAGTATCGGAGTACGTAATGCAATTGAAACAAGACTTAACAAAATAATACATAGACCTTTAATATGTACACGTTTTCAAACAGATTAAAAATAGCTTCCTTT
>JABDPH010000300.1 GCA_013042925.1 Eudoraea sp. | reverse complement strand
TAGCGCAGCTGCGCACCACGAGATTACACAAAAATTTATTTCATTTCTAAAGTAATGAATTTTTGGGTACTTGCCCGAATGGCGTAGTCAGGCGGGAGGGTAGCGGCATGAGTTTTACCCGCCTGCCTCTTTATTTTTAATTATTGAGGCGGGCAGGCCCTTTGTTGGCAGTTGTTATTTTTTATTTCGGTAGTTTGCTTATAATTAGTTACTCAGTAAGTACAAATTGCCACGATATACCATATTTGTCTTGACACCATCCGAATTTCTTGCCAAAGCCATAATCTCCATTACCTTCGTAGTTGTCTAGAGGAACCATTACCTGACCACCATTTGAAGAAAGCTGTTCGAAAAGTGTTTGGATCATATGATCAGAATTGTCATTTATAAAGAGTGAAACTGCAGGTGTAAATGACCAAGCGTGATTAAAATTACTTTCGGAAACCATGTAATCAGTACCATTTAATGTGAAAACCCCATATTTGATAAGCTCCGGTGTTCCACCGGCCTCACCTTCTTGGTATTTTATTAGGCTTTTAATTTCCGAATTCGGAAAGATAGAGGTGTAAAAACTTATCGCCTCTTCAGCCTTTCCACATCGATTACCTACAAATGTTAGAAATGTTGTTGTTTTCATTTTTTGAAATATAGTTCAAATCAAAATATTCAATTAACACCTATTTTGTCGAATTACTGCCATCATGTTCGTGCCTGCATGCCGGCAGGCGGGTATAACTCTTTTGGAGTATGACTCATCTAGATTAAGCAAAGAAAGTACCTTCGGCAGCAAAAAAGTCAAAAGTCATAAAATGTTAATTTCTCTTATCTTCATTTCCCTTTTTCTTTTCAGCCGCTTTTCTCATCCTAAGGAAGTTAACAGCCTGCTGGAATTGACTGGCATTTAATTTGTCATGATCCTTTTCGCTCAAGTTGATCTTTGATTGTATGGCCATCTGCGAACTCATCGTGGTGCGATATTCGGTTTGCGGTTCTTCTGCTTCCATAGCTTGTACGATATAATAAACCGTTCCATCCAGACTTTCCGCATTATCAGCATACGTTCCTTCCACTACCAGCTTGAAATCAGCCGCTAATTGTTTGTAATCTTCGGGGATATGAGATTGATCGAGTTTTGCCAATGCGACATTAGGAAAATTCGTTTTAACTGCGCCAGGCTGTATTTTGACTACATCAATTCCAAATGGAGCTACTTCCTGACGGAGCGCATCCGCCATGGCTTCAACGGCATGTTTGGTTGCGGCATACCATCCTAACATTGGATAAGATATTTCACCCACAACTGAAGATACCACAATAACTAGCCCGGATCTTTGTTTACGCATATGTGGCAGAACTGCCTTCTGAAGGCGAGCATATCCAAAAACATTTACATCGAATTGGTTTTGAAGCTCGTCCATTTCGATGTTTTCAATAGTACCAAAGGAACCATAACCAGCATTGTTGATCAATACGTCTATACGCCCTTGTTCATCGATTACCTTTTGTACACCGGAATTGACCTGATCATCTTTCGTAACATCCATAATTAAGGCATGGCCACCGATATCGTTGAGATAGAGGTTCTCTTCAACCTGGATATCGCCACCGTATACCGTGTGACCCTTCTTGATCAATGATTCAGCAGTAGCTTTCCCAATTCCAGATGCGGTTCCTGTTATAAGAATTACTTTCTGTTCTTGGGCATTTGCCCAAATTATTGACATGGAGTAGATGGCGATAAAAATAACGGATAATCGTTTCATAGCTTCAAATTTTAATGGCTTAAGTAAAGTTAATCAATAAGCTCTCTTGTTGATAAGTGTGCGGTGTTAATTTAGTGCTAACAAGAAGTTAAATTAGTTTATTAAGCAAGTTGAATCAGTATAAATCTCGGGGTTAACGCAATAACTGAATGGAATATGATGAGATGAGCGGATAATAATTTCAAGATTCAATTTTGAAATTGCTCACAACGGTTTGAATAAACGCCTGTTTTAATTGGCGTTTATTTTTTGTTAGGCAAAGTATCTCCAGTTTGAATAAAATATCTGATGAACGAAATTAGAATTGTTCCAATACCTAAAACTACTAAACTATAACCAACATTTGGGTTATAATCAAGAGCAATTGAAATTGAAACATTAAATAGCAATGGAACCCCAATCACCCAAAACATACCTAAAGTTATCCCTATTAACAAGAAAAAGTTGTTTAAGCTACTTTTCCTAAAACCAATTGGACACTTAAGTTTAGTCCATTTCTTTATTTGATTAAAAAGAAAAATCAAAATAGTTATAGCAATCAAAGGTATAGCATTAGTTAAATAAAAACTTGTATTAGAATATTCGACTAATTCATTATTGGTTAGGTTTCTCAATATTTTTCCACCAATACGGGTCGCAGGTGAAACCCCTGTATTTGTTAATATAATCCCTCCGACTTCCTTGTTAGGTAATATAAACATATATGAGCTAAAACTTTGGGTAGAACCTGAATGATCAAACAGAAGATTCCCTTTCCAATTTTCTATTACCCAACCCATCCCATAATTTGAGCTAATATCCGTTCTTGGCTGAAAAAGTTTATGTGTGATTGTTGAGTTAATAGCTGATGTTGGATTTTGATTATAAGAATTCATCAATTCCTTTAGATATACACACATGTCTTTTGCAGTGGTTGATATGAAACCTGAGGCTGCAGTACAATCGTTAAATGTTACTTTTTTTTGAATTACAGGAAACCAAAGTAGATGCTGATAACTTTGCATTAAGTCATTTTTCTGAGCTTCCTTTAAAGAAGCAAAAGATTTGCTAAGTTGAAGGGAATTTGCAACTTCCTCATTAAATACTTCAGCGTATTTCTTTCCAGAAACTTCCTCAATGATGAATCCAAGTAGTATATAATTGATGTTTGAGTATTCATACGTCTCTTCGGGTTTGTTACTAATTTCAATCTGTTCTAATTGGTTGGAATAAAAATTTTCAAGATCGATTCCAATTTTAGGTTCATTAATTCCAAATTCACGGGGAATGCCTGAAGTGTGATTTAAAAGGTTTTTAACTGTAACCCATTCAGATTGTTGGGAATTCTTGAATTTAAACCAGGGTAAATAATCATTAACTGGTCTATCTAAATCTATTAATCCCTTTTGTTGAAGAGTTAGAGTAATTAGGGCTGTAAATGATTTACTTGTTGAACCAAGTAAATGCAATTCATTGACCTCTCCCTTGCCAAAAGTTTTTAAATAAATGATGCCATCGGCATTTGTTATTCCAACAGTAATGCTTGGGGTGTGAAAAATGTTTCTTTCAGCTTCTACAAATTCAGGAATATTGTTTATTGCTTCATTAATGATTTGAGAATTGGCTATTCCTGTATTTAATATCATGAACAGTACTATAAATCTAATTTTCACTATTTCCGGTTATAAATATTTGTATTTTGCCTAACGTTGAGCATTACAATCTTAGCATCCTGATAAGGTGCTATGATTTGTTATATAGTTTTAGCGGCTGGCATTGTTCTGGTTCTTAATACTTTATTAATTTACCTCTCACAAGAAAATCTTTATTAATTGTAAAGGGCACAGCCTCGCCATTTAATATTGTGTTAGCTTCTCCCCCTTTTTCGACATGTATATGCAAGTGAGGTTCGCTTGTGTTACCAGTATTGCCTACTTGACCTAGTAATGTATTGGTTGTTACAGAATCTCCTACATTAACCATTATGCTCCCTTTTTTAAGATGAGCTAAAAGTATTTCAACTCCATCACTTTCAATCAAAATGTGATTTCCAGCTAAATTTATTTTATCAGTAATTGGTGGCGTTAGATCATCATATTCATCAACAGCTTGAATAATCGTACCGTTGCATGGACTATAAATAGGCGCTCCATATATTACATAGTTATTCAAATCAGCCCCTCCTGCAAATGAGGAAGCTCGCATTCCAAGATTATTCAGCCCAACAATATCAAGAGCATAATTTTGTGGTTTAACGTGAAAATGTCCGTTGATGAAAGGGCTTGAACCTCCATGCAACACAATTTGCTTTCCACCATGAAAAGGAGAAACTAAATCAATCGTATTTTCTGGTGCAATATATCCTTTAAATGAAAACCAATTTAGACCTAAAAAAAACACAATTAATGCTATATGAAGCCCTGTATTAAATATCAAAGCTATTTTCTTTGTATGAGTTTTGAGCGTTAATATTCGTTTGTAACCAACCAAACATGCTACTATGTATAGTATTGGGAATATTGGTCTGAAATATATACTTACCATTTCCCAACGTGCGGTTGTCCACAAATAGGCTATAACTAATCCAAAAGAGGTTATTGTTAAAATCCAGCTCCAAACATTTGGCTGTTTTTGAAATGCTATAATTCCAATTAATAAAAGAGGGACAATAATGTAGAATACGCCAATCAGCATGATAGATTTATTTTTTATTGCTTACTGCAAACATTCAGTATAAGTAAGGCAGCCGTTTACGTAGCACTTTCTTGTTAAAGTATAAGAAAGTTGAAGCTGGTTACCAACTTTGAATTTATAACTATCTCGACTATTATTGTTATACATCGTTATGCCTCGTTATTCAAATTATGTATCAAACATTAATTTCTTTCGGTTTCAATACCCACATTAAAACTGCTCCTGTAATTGCTCCATATAGAAATGAACCTGGAATAAATGCGAAGATAGATGCCTGTTCATCAATAAGACCCACTGTATAGGGTAAGAAAATAATGAGCCACCAACCTATCGAACTAGCTATTATCCAATAGATGCTTCGTGAAAATGATTTTCTTAATATTAACCACTGTAAAAATCCAATTAATAATCCGGCTATTGAAACAATTATAGATTCAGGCAAGGGATTAAATTCAATGAACCTTAATTGCCCTCTGACAAATTCAGTTTGCAATAAAACAATACCTGTCAACAGCTCAGTTATGACAAATCCTAAAATTAAAGTATAAATCCAGATTGACGTAACTTTAAATATCTTTTTTAATAGTGCTTTTTGATAAAGACCTACGCCTAATCCAATCACTGCACCTCCAGTCATATGCATAAGTGTATTTGCGAGCGGTGTTCCCCACTCATCATAGGTAATTCCAAAGATTCCCATGCCTACTATTCCAACAGCAATTAAGCTTACAATATAACTTGCTGTTATAATTCCCATACTTAAGAGTGACCAATTCGTCCAAAATTGTAATTTTTTTCGATTAGTTGCTATTGTCATGATATTTGCTTTAAAACTGTTAGACTAAATTGTATAATAAACTGTATGAGGTAACGGTTCTGTATATGAGCCGTTTTTAATAGTTTATATACATTGTTGTACGCAGTTCATGAAAATGTTCATTTCTATTTTATTCGTAATCCGTGTTCTTTCTATTTTTTTTCAGCTTTATATACATCACGGAAAATTCGCCAGGTATCCTCCTCTTTTTTCCAAACTAAAAGAGCATTCCCTTTGCTCACAAGCGTTCCATTGGCATGATAAAATTCAACAAATGCATCTTCTACAATAATATTATCATTACCCCATAGATTGATAATCTTGAAGCTCATTTCAGTAATGCTGTCTCGAAACATCTCATGGACTTCCGTGATTATGCTATTTCTGCCGATATGACTCGGTATTATTTTTGTGTCAACTGTGTAAAGGTCACCCACAGCTATTGAATCTCCTATTTTAATAGCATCTTCAAACTCCTTACATCGTTTTTCAATGATTACTGTAGCTTTAGCAACATCAAATTGAGCTTTGTTATCATTGCTAAATGAATCAACTTCTAATGTTTCCGAGTTGTTTTTACAAGACAAATTAAAGAGGAATAATAAGGCAAAAATCATTTTTATTATTTTCATATCTATTTACTTATTGAGCTTAAATTTCGTAAAACAATCTGCTATAAGGAGCGGATTGCTTGTTTCTCCTCCAGTCTTTTAGCGTTCCTTGTACAAGAGATTAAAGATACTACGCGGTGTCGAGTAAGACAAAAAACAATATGCAACATATAGCTTGTTAGCCATAATTATTTTCCTGTTAAGTTTATTTGCCAATTAATCTACAAGCTCGTCAACCTCATTTTACCAACTCACTTTTTTATTGTCACAGTCTTTCGTAATCTGTGCTTTCCTCAAAATGGACTCGGCCTAGATATGTAGGACAAGCAAGGTTTACCAGCCTTCCGGCAGTGGATCGAGTAGCTGCACGTTTCGCGTAGCGATCATTGTGGGTGAAATACCAAGCAAGAACAAGTGATCTGACGGCATCGCACATCGTTTCAAGCCGCGAGACGTCGGAGGTGTACCGATCGGGGTTAGTCACCCCGTCACGCCAAATGTAGGGGCCATCTGGATTTTCAGAATCTGGCCACCAATAGGGGCTATAGCTATAGTAGTCGTGAGGGTCGCCGCTCGGTGGTAGGGCACCCTCGTCAACGACGTTGGCGATTGGTTGCTCAAGCGCGGTATTGGCGTCTTCGACGATTTCTTTCAAGGCTGCAACTAAATCAGGATTGCCCGCCTCAAGTCCGGCTTTTACACCCGGGAGTTGATCGCCCTGCCCAAGAAGCAAGGATGGCGTGGCATTGTGTTCGCCGTCCTGGGCGAAAGCCAATGCCGTACCCAGCATCAATGAGAATGACAAAAAAAGGTAATAGAAAGGTAGCTTAAACGGTGATTTCATGATGTGACATCTTAATAACAAGT
>JABDPH010000217.1 GCA_013042925.1 Eudoraea sp. | reverse complement strand
GAAATGAACTGGCTAATAGACAAACTATAAAAGGTATGAATAAAACCGTGGTTCTGAATGTTGTTGGTTTAACCAAAAGACTAATTGGTGAGCATACTCCTTTTATAAAATCGTTTCTTGTAAAAGGTGATTCAGCCTTAATTACACCTGTTCTGCCAGCGGTTACTTGTACTTCTCAAACAACTTATCTCACAGGTAAATGGCCAACAGAACATGGTATTGTAGGCAATGGATGGTATTTTAAGGATGAATGTGAGGTAAAATTCTGGAGACAATCGAACAAACTAATTAAAAGTGACAAGTTATGGGATGAGATGAAACAATTGGATGGTAATTTTAGTTGTGCTAATCTTTTCTGGTGGTATAATATGTATTCCACAGTTGATTTCAGTGTTACACCGCGTCCTAAT
This sequence comes from Eudoraea sp., assembly GCA_013042925.1. Lineage (GTDB taxonomy): Bacteria > Bacteroidota > Bacteroidia > Flavobacteriales > Flavobacteriaceae > Eudoraea. The sequence continues at coordinate 12,386 of JABDPH010000217.1, read as the reverse complement.
TATCTTGCAGATGGCAGGAAGATTCCCGACATCTATTCACATCCTCCTGAGTTAAGGGACCATTTACAAAATAAGCTTGGTACATTTCCATTGTTTAATTTTTGGGGTCCCAAAACTTCCGTAAAATCTAGTCAGTGGATAGCAGATGCCGCAATTAATACTGACAAATTATATGATCCTACGCTTACATTGGTTTACCTGCCGCATTTGGATTATAATTTACAGAGACATGGTATTGATTTCCCCAAAATAAGCAAGGATCTTAAGGAAATTGATGAGGTTGTAAAAAAGCTGGTAAATTACTATGATAAAGGAAATACCAATATAGCGCTACTCTCAGAATACGGTATTACCAATGTAAACAATCCAATTCACATTAATCGGATTCTACGTTCTGAAGGTTTAATAAGCATAAGGGAGGAAAGAGGCCTTGAGCTATTAGATGCAGGCGCCAGTAAGGCATTTGCCGTAGCCGATCATCAAATAGCACATATTTATTTGAATGATCCTGGCACAAAAAAGAAAGTCAAAAAATTATTGGAAGGAATTGATGGTATTGAAAAAGTTTTGTCGACCAGTGAATTGGAGGAAACTAATTTAAATCATGACAGGTGTGGTGATTTAGTATTGATTGCCGAAAAAAATTCATGGTTTACCTATTACTTCTGGATAGATGATGCAAAAGCCCCGGATTATGCCAGAATGGTAGATATCCACAAAAAACCCGGATATGATCCGGTAGAAATGTTTACAGATCCTGATGATAAATTTGTCATGCCAAAAGTTATATTGAAGCTTTTGAAGAAGAAACTTGGATTTAGGACAGTAATGAATATAATACCTCTAAATGCAGATTTGGTTAAGGGTTCCCATGGCAGAATACCCGAGGATGTGTCAGATTACCCCATATTTATTACAAACAATAGACGTCTATTAAATCAAGAACTTTATAAATCCACAGAAGTTTATGAGCTTCTGGCTAAACAGTTAACCGGTTAAAATCTTAAGTTATGAAAAATCTGTTCAAAATTCTTTCTCTGATATTTACACTGCTATTTATTTGGGCGGCATATGTTCAATACAATGATCCGGACGCTTTGTTGTGGTATGCTCTCTACGGTGTTGCTGCTGCGGCCTCCTTGTTATTTTATCTGGGTAAATTAAATGTTACAGGTGCAGTTATCCTAAGCGGTATTTATTTTGTTAGTACTTTCCTTTTGTGGCCAGAACAATTTGAAGGGGTAACTATTGGTAATGGCGATATTGTGAATATTGAAAGGGGTAGAGAGTCCTTAGGACTGCTGATTGTGGCAATAATAATGCTCATTTATGCCTTCAGGCTCCGATTGACTAATAAGTCAAAGGTCTAGATCAAACTCTTTTCTTAGGAGATCAATGGCAGGGTTTATTTCCCTTAATTTTTGGTACTTCTCTTCGGGGGTATAGGCAAACTTTTTGGCAATTTCTTCGTTGACGCTTATTTTTAGCTCAATGCTATAATTATTGAGTTCTTTTCGTAGAAACTTCAAAAGTTGAAATTGTTCCCTTTCTATTTCTTTTTTCATAGTACCATTCGGGAGCTCAATAAATATGAGGGTTTGATCAACTATTTTGGGCTTGTCGGAACTTAGATTCGAGGCCATTATCTTTTTACCTGCCTTATCCAACTTTTGAATATACGTCTCCCAATGTTTTAATAAATCCTCTTCTGTAAAACTTTCTTCAGGTAGATCATCTTCATCAATGACTACTTCTATCTTTTTGAGTTGATGCTCTTTTTTTGCTTTTAAACTTGATAATGATAACCCGGAAATTCTTTTAGATCGCTCTTTAATTTTAATCTTTCTATTAGGATCTGATATCAATACTTCCTCAGTCATTATTTCTGTTAGAGGCTGGGCATCAATTTTTTCTGTTGTGGGCGATTCATTGGAGTAATTGATTCCTGCTTCCTTCTCTTTTGGGATGACTTTTTTTATTTTCTCCGAGATTTCAGCAGATTCTACAGATGCCTTCCCTTGGCTAATAGGCATGGAATCCATAAAAAAGGAAGTAGGAATTAATTGAATTTCACCGCTCCACTCTGAGCTGAGGTTTTCAAGATTTTTTTTTTCACCATTAAAATCTATGGAGGCTAATTTCATTAAGGTCAATTCAACCAACAATCTATGGTTTTTACTGGCTTTGTAATTAAGATCGCATTCATTAGCGATAGATATCCCTTTTAATAAAAAGGATTCAGAAGTCTTTTTAGATTGCTCCAGATACTTTTTTTTAGCCTTTTCACCAACTTCTAAAAGGGCAACGGTATCTTCATGCCTGCAAACCAAAAGATCTCTGAAATGTGAGGCCAGGCCATTAATAAAATGATGCCCTTCAAAACCCTTGGCCAGTGTATTATTGAACAAAACCAGTAACTGAGGGATATTATGTTCCAGAATTAAATCTGTAGTCGTAAAGTATGTATCATAGTCCAGGACATTTAAATTCTCTGTAACAGCGGATCTTGTAAGCTTCTTTCCCGAGAAACTTACTACACGGTCAAAAATAGATAAGGCATCTCTCATAGCGCCATCTGCCTTCTGAGCAATGATGTGCAGCGCGTCATCTTCTGCCTCAACTCCTTGTTGTTCGGCAATATATTTGAGATACTTGGCGGCGTCTTTAACGGTTATCCGTTTAAAGTCAAATATCTGGCAACGCGATAAAATAGTTGGTATTATTTTGTGCTTTTCAGTAGTTGCTAAAATGAAAATAGCATGTTTGGGTGGTTCTTCAAGAGTTTTTAAAAATGCGTTGAAAGCAGATTGAGATAGCATATGTACCTCATCTATGATATACACTTTGTATTTTCCAACCTGAGGTGGAATACGCACCTGATCTATCAAACTCCTGATATCATCAACGGAATTGTTTGATGCGGCATCCAGTTCAAAAATATTGAATGCAAAATCTTCTTCTTCTTTTTCAGTACCGTCCTGATTTATCTTTTTGGCCAAAATCCTTGCACATGTCGTCTTACCAACACCTCTGGGACCGCAAAATAAAAGCGCTTGTGCAAGATGGTTATTCTCAATAGCATTCTGCAGCGTGTTTGTAATGGCTTCCTGACCCACAACATCCTTAAAGGTCTTGGGTCTGAATTTACGTGCCGATACAATAAATGGTTCCAAATAAACAAGCTTTTGTAGACTAAATATAAGCGCCTAACGTGTTATATACAAATATAGAAATAGCCGTTCATTTTGGCGTTCATTTTAGACATAGATGCCCAATTTTTATCAACAATCAATTGGTTGCGGTACTGTTGACTGAGGGTAAGATTCCAAAATGCTTTTATTTCGTTGAGGGTAATTTTGATACAATACGGGAATTATACTATAAACCTGAATAATTGTTTAAATTTTTTTGGCTTAAAAGGGATGTTGTACCTTTGCATTAAACAGGTCACCTTATCGCGCTCGCATTTTATGTGGGTGAGGAAAGTCCGGACACCATAGTGCAGCATAGCGGGTAACGCCCGTCTCTTCCTCAAGGCGGGGAAGAAGGACAAGTGCAACAGAAAGCAAGTACAGGTTATGCTGTAGTGAAATCAGGTAAACTCTATGCGGTGAAACGCCATGTATATCAGCGTCTGAGAGCGGCACGTTCAAGCTGAAGGGTAGGCGGTCAGAACTTTTGGGTAACCACAAGTCCAGATAAATGATAGGGGGAGTCTCTTTGAGGCTCTACAGAATCCGGCTTACGACCTGCTTTTAGGAAAAATCCTTTATTTTTTACGATTTATTTTAAATCTAAGAGTAAGGGATTTTTTATCATAAGCCTTAATCTGATTCAAAAAAACTAAAAATACTTCCTCCGTATTTTTTCATGTATTTAAAATGTTCAAGAACAGATAAATCTGTGTGCTTGGAATGCTCAATTATCAAAATACCATTATCATTTAATAATTGTCTTTCAAAAATAATTGAAGCAATCCTTGAACAATCGGCAACAGTAAAGCTATAGGGAGGGTCAACAAATATTATATCAAAATTCAGGTTTACCTTTTCAATAAATTTAAAAACGTCATTTTTTATAACAGAAATGTTGAAGTCAAGTTCATTAGCCATTTTAGCTATAAACTTTATACACCTGTAATCTTTATCTACTGCTACAATTTCTTTGCTACCTCTGGAGGCAAATTCAAAACTTATATTTCCTGTTCCGGAAAATAAGTCAAGTACTTTTAAATCCTCAAAGTAGTAGTTGTTATTTAAGATGTTGAATAAAGCTTCTTTAGCCATGTCCGTAGTAGGACGCACCGGTAGTCCTCTTGGTGCATTAATACGCCGACCCTTATGTGAACCCGAAATAATTCGCATTAAAGTGCATTTAGAACAGTGAAATCTACTGCATCTTTCTCAAGTTCTTCTGTAGAATAAATATCACTTGGTGGAATAAACAATGAAATATGATGTATATATTCATAAGCAATATTATAGAGCTCATCTCTCATATCTACTTCTCCGAAAAGTCTTAATTTGATAGTTTCTGTATCCAGTTTCAGTTGTTCCAAAGTAAAAAGGAGGTAATAAATAAAATCTTCCTTGGTTTTAAATGCAAAACTATTGAAGAACAATAATTGTTTTTGATTAAGTACAGTAATATCCATTTGATTATCTGCCACATGCACATAACAAATGGTCTCATTTCCGTTACTGTGTGAATTTAACAACGATTGAACCATGACTGTCCCATGGTGCATGAATTCAAATTCCCCAAAAAGGTCATAAATATAATTGTTGATATTTACAAAAGGCACATAAACATTTACCATATCATAACTGGCTATCTCATCATATTCAATAAGGTCATTGGCGAGTATTTTGACATTAAACTTTAGATAATTGGCAAGTTCTGCGGTATCAAATAATGCTTTAGGAACGAGACTAAATAAATTATTCCTGTGGATGACCACAACTTCAGAAAATGAATAATCTTCAACCTTTGAATCCCGGAAAAGCTGCTTTAATTCATTCAGCATCTCATAAGGACTTAGCTCTTTTCCAAAGCTAAGCCGCTTGAAATCTTTTATCGTGTTAGCTATAGTATCCACGATACAAAAAGAAAGTCCATTCAAGCTAACCTGAATGGACAATTTATGATAATCTTCAATATTGTTATAGGTCTCCTTTTTTGTCATAAATAGGTGGCCAGTTCCCATTAGTACTAACATCTGTAAGCGAACCTACTTTAATTTCTGATCCGTTTACTTCTTCAACACTTATTTGAGCATTTTCTTTCGTCAAAAGATCCTTAGGCTGGTCGTATAAAATAACATCCTTTTTAACTTTGGCTTCAAAAACCGGGGCTTTGTAACCTCCCTTATCAATAATATCTGCTTTCATTGTAAAAGTTTCTCCACCTTGGGCGTAAGGAACATTCATCATACTTTTGTAGCGATCATCACCTTTAAACAAAGAATCCTTTACGGAGACAAATCCAAGGGTGTCAATAATAGTTAATTCCCTTAAGAGATCAATTCCATAAACCTTGTCGAATTCCATGTATGAAGAATCTCTTTGTTGGGTAATGGTATATTTTCCTGAGTCTACAAACGAAATAAGGCTTTTGAAGTCGTTGGCAAATTTTCCATTCACAGTCCTGTAAGCTTCCTGAGAATTTCTAATATCTTTTAAAGTAGAAATAACTTTCGAAAAGCGATCTTCTTTTACCTTTTGAAACTCAATTGGCCCTGTTACAGATCTATATATCATGTATCCAAGTCCTACGCAAATTATCCAAAGTACTATCTGAAGTATGGTTTTCATTTTTAACTGGTATTAATTAACTTTAGTGGTCTTCACAAATCTACAATTTTTTTTTAATCGTAAAAGGTTTTGTAGCAAAAATCCTCGTTATATTTGAAGGCTGATGAAATTGCTTACCGCGCCTTCTTTTTATAAACTTCTTAAGGATAACTTTCCTCATTTGCCCACACCAAAACAAGAACTGGCATTACAACAGCTTGCCCATTTTGTTTTATCTGACAAAAAAGATGAAGTTTATTTGTTGAAAGGCTTTGCAGGAACCGGTAAAACTACGATAGTAGGTGATATTGTTTCGAACCTATGGAAAACAACTATGAAGGCAGTGCTGCTGGCACCCACCGGAAGGGCTGCCAAAGTGATGAGTAATTATTCAAAAAGTCAGGCCTTTACAATTCATAGGAAAATCTACTTTCCAAAAAAGGAAAGAGGGGGAGGTATTAAATTTGTACTTGCACCTAATAAGCACAGGGATACAATTTTCATTGTAGATGAAGCTTCTATGATCCCAGATGCACCCTCGGATTCGAAGTTATTTGGAAATGGCTCATTACTAGACGATTTGTTAATGTATGTTTATTCCGGACATAACTGTAAACTAATTTTAATTGGCGATACTGCGCAATTGCCTCCGGTTCATTTACAAATCAGTCCTGCTTTAGATAGCGAAAAACTAGCATATAATTATAATAAGGAAGTTATAACCCTTGAATTAGACGAAGTAGTCAGACAAGCAGAAAACTCCGGAATATTGTTGAATGCGACCAATTTGAGGGAGCAATTGCAGTCCGACTACCTGGATGAGTTTAAATTTGATGTTGAACCATTTAAAGACATAATTAGACTTATTGATGGCCATGATATTCAGGAAGCGATTGACAATTCATACAGGGAAAATGGTAAGGAGGAGACCGTACTGATTGTGCGCTCAAACAAAAGAGCAAATTTGTACAATGAAAACATTAGGAACAGAATTTTATACCTGGAAAATGAATTGGCCCCTGGTGATTACATGATGGTTGTAAAGAACAATTACTTTTGGTTAAAACCCAATTCTGAAGCTGGTTTTATAGCAAATGGTGATATTATTGAAATACTGGAGATTTTTTCTATTAAGGAGCTTTATGGATTCAAATTTGCCGAGGTAAAGGTGAAAATGGTAGATTATCCAAACCAACGACCATTGGAGACTGTATTATTATTAGACACCATAAGAGCAGATACCCCATCATTGTCCTATGAAGAAGGTAATAGGCTATATCAGGAAGTACAAAAGGATTATGCTCATGAAAAATCGAAATATAAACGCTTTTTGGGCGTAAAGAATAACAAATACTTTAATGCCTTGCAGGTAAAGTTTTCTTATGCCGTAACTTGTCACAAATCGCAAGGAGGACAATGGAATACGGTATTTGTAGAGCAACCTTATCTTCCTAATGGAATAGATCGTGACTATTTGCGATGGCTTTACACAGCGGTAACCAGGGCAAAGGAAAAATTATACCTGATAGGGTTTAAGAGTGATTTTTTTGTTGATTAGGAATAACTTAATTTAGTACTACAGATATTTGTAATGACATCTGAAACCATAATTAGCATATTTCTTGGAATTGGACTTGCTGCCTCGGCCGGATTTAGGGTTTTCTTGCCTTTGTTTGCATTAAGCCTTGCGGCCCATTTCGGTGTCTGGGAATTGAATCAAAACTGGGTATGGATTGGCAGTCTTGCAGCATTAATTGTACTTGGAGTTGCTACATTAGTAGAATTAATGGCCTATTTTATTCCATGGGTAGATAATTTACTAGATAGTATGGCTATACCTCTTGCAGCAATTGCAGGTACTGCGGTAATGGTTTCTACAGTGGCAAATTTAGATCCTGTGGTAACCTGGTCCCTCGCGATTATAGCCGGAGGAGGTACTGCAACGGCCATAAAAGGTGCGTCGGCTGCAGGAAGAGTTGTGTCTAGCACAACTACAGGAGGCCTCGCAAATCCTATGGTATCTACTTTAGAATCCGGAACAGCCATAGTGGTCACAACTGCATCGATATTTGCTCCCATACTTGCTATGGTGCTGGTTATAATAATCCTGGTTTTTATTTTTTCGATTTATCGCAAAATAAGACCAAGAATTAAACATAAATAAATACAATATCAATGACTAAAATAATCGCAATGATACCTGCCCGTTACGCGGCAACCAGATTTCCAGGAAAATTGATGCAGGATTTGGCAGGTAAACCGGTCATTGTAAGAACTAATGAGGCCGCTTTGCAGACTAATTTGTTTGATGAGGTATACGTAGTAACAGATAGCACTATTATTTTTGATGCGATCACAAAAGAAGGTGGTAAAGCCATAATGAGTAAAGAAGAACACGAATGTGGTAGTGATAGAATAGCGGAAGCAGTAAGTGACATGGAAGTAGATATTATCGTAAATATACAGGGAGATGAACCTTTTACAGATAAGGAGAGTTTAGTCAGTATGTTGGAGGTATTTGAAAATGATTTGAACGAAGAAATTGATTTAGCCTCATTGATGACAAAAATTACCGATTCTGACGAGATTAATAACCCAAATATTGTAAAAGTAATTGTTGATAACAGAAATTTTGCCCTGTATTTTTCCAGGTCTACTATTCCTTATCTAAGGGCTACAGATATGGAAATTGACTATTTTAAACATAAAGGTGTTTATGCTTTTAGGAAAAGAGCACTTATGGATTTTAGAAGTTTACCTATGTTAACCCTTGAAGCTGCAGAGAAAATTGAGGCCATACGATATTTGGAATATGGTAAGAAAATTAAAATGGTGGAAACGGAGGTAAATGGAATTGAAATTGACACTCCTGAAGATCTTGAGAAGGCTAAGGCGCTATGGAACTAGATTTTAAGAATATCAAAGTTGTTGGTTTCGATGCCGATGATACGCTCTGGGTAAATGAAACCTATTTTAGGGAAGCGGAAGAAAAGTTTGCCGATCTTCTTGAAAATTATGAAACCAAGAATAAGGTAGATCAGGAACTTTTTAAAATGGAAATGAATAACCTTGAGCTCTATGGTTATGGGATAAAAGGTTTTATGCTTTCCATGATTGAATCTGCTATGGAATTGTCCAACAATAATGTTCCTCCCCAGACAATTACTGAAATATTAAATCTTGGAAAGGAAATGATTGCCAGGCCTGTAGAACTTTTAGAGGGTGTTGAGGAAGTATTGCAAAAACTCGCCAGGAAATACAGGTTAATAGTCCTTACAAAAGGAGATCTCTTAGATCAGGAGAGAAAATTGGAAAGATCCGGACTAACCAAATATTTCCATCATGTTGAAGTGTTAAGTGACAAAAAAGAAGAGAATTATAAAAATTTACTGGATCATCTGGAGATTAAGACTAACGAATTTTTGATGATTGGAAATTCACTCAAATCAGATGTATTACCTATTATGAATATTGGTGCCAAGGCGGTACATGTACCTTTTCATACTACATGGGCACATGAGCATATAGCTCCCGAAGAGCATAACAATGATCACCTCACTTTAAACACACTATCAGAAATTTTAAAATACCTTGAATAAACACATGGAAGAAATGAAAGACTTAGAACTAGAAAAAAGTGCCAAGAAGACCAAAGGTCCTTACCGAAATTTTCCAATGGTACCCCGTGTGGTATTCGGACAGGGTAGCTTTGACCAGTTAGGAGAAATTCTACTACCTCATAGAAATAGCAATGACGCTCCTGTAATTTATCTTGTAGATGATGTTTTTAAAAACTCTGACTTAATCGATAAAATTCCGGTTTTATTTCAAGATAGGATTGTTCTGATTTCAGCAGATAAAGAACCAAAAACAGGACAAGTAGATGATTTAGTAAGCACGATAAAAGAGGATTTTACAGAATTACCATCGGCTATTGTGGGCATTGGTGGAGGCACTTTGCTAGATCTTGCAAAAGCCGTGGCAATAATGTTAAATAATGAGGGCTCTTCGGCCAATTATCAGGGCTGGGATTTGGTACATAACCCGGCAGTTTATCATGTTGGGATACCCACTATAAGTGGTACAGGGGCCGAAGTGTCCAGAACAACAGTTTTACTTGGCCCTGAAAAGAAACTTGGTATTAATTCAGACTATACTCCATTTGATCAGGTTATTCTGGATCCCGATCTTCTCCACGGTGTACCTAAAGATCAATGGTTTTATACCGGTATGGATTGTTTTATTCATTGTGTAGAATCCCTTAACGGGACTTATCTGAATGCATTTAGTCAGAGTTATGGTGAAAAAGCCCTGGAATTATGTGAAGAAGTTTTTTTAGGTGATATTTCAGATTCAGACTCCAGAGATAAGTTAATGATGGCTTCATGGCATGGAGGCATGAGTATTGCCTATTCACAGGTAGGTGTTGCCCATGCAATGAGTTATGGTCTTTCTTATCTGCTGGGCACAAGACATGGGATTGGAAATTGTCTTGTTTTTCAACATTTGGAAGAGTTTTATCCTGAAGGGGTGGCTAAATTCAATGAAATGATGGAAAAGCATGATATTCAACTTCCTAAGGGAATCTGTTCAAATTTAACTGATGAGCAATTCAATACTATGATAAAGGTATCCTTGGGTATGGTTCCGCTTTGGGAAAATGCGCTGGGCAAAGACTGGGCAAAATATATAACTCCTGAGAAATTGAGATCTATATACGAGAAAATTTAACCTTCAGGGAGATTAACTTTGTAATTATTTGCTATTTCATTCTTTTCGGGATTAATAGATGTAATTGCATTTAAGCCTTTACATTGATAGAATTCCCACACTGTTTTTATGCACCAACTTTCTAAATTTATATTCTTTAAAATACTAAAGTGGAAACTAATAGGCGAATTTCCGGATGTTGATAAATGTGTTGTAATTGTAGCCCCCCATACCAGTTGGGTAGATTTTATTCTGGGCCTGTTGGTTAGGAGAGTATTTAATGAGGAAGTTAATTTTATCGGAAAGCATAGTCTCTTCAGGCCTCCATTTGGATGGTATTTTAGGTGGTTGGGGGGTGCTCCAATAGATCGAAGTAAAAGCCAAAACAAGGTCGCTGCAATCGTAAAACTTTTTGATGAACGCAAGCGATTTCGGTTGGCATTGGCTCCGGAGGGAACGCGCAAAAAAGTAACAAAATGGAAAACAGGATTTTATTACATAGCTAAAATGGCAAAAGTTCCCATAGTAATGGTAGCCTTCGATTTTGGTAAAAAAGAAGTTAAGATTTCAGAACCTAAATACCCTACAAATGATATGGAAGCTGACCTTCAATCATATAAGGAATTTTACAAGGGTGTGGTTGGGAAAATCCCGAAATATACTTAAACCCTTACAAACGTAAAACTGATACTTGCCGATTCAAAATTGCCGTCATTGTCAAAATCGTATTCTCCTGAGTCAAAACCTCCATTTAGGGTAAAGGTAGTCGCATTTAGCGTTGCCCCATAAGTGTCCCAATCTCCAGGATAATTGGCCCATTCAATAGCGAAAAAATAATCTCCTTCGAATTCTTCCCAGAACATCTCTCCACTAGTTGTATATGATGGCCTGTCTGAAGGATCAATAGTTAGAGTAAATCTGCCACTACTTTGAACGGTTAAGGTTACGGTTCCTCCTTCGTCTATTAGATCAAGAAAATTGGTATTTCCGTCACTAAAATTTGCGGAGGTGGCCTCCCAATCACCTGCTAATTCACTAATTTCAAAAGGTCCTCCTGCTTTAACCAATTCTACAGGATCATCTTCTGAACAGGAAAGTAGTATAAAGGCGAATAAGGGTACGAATAGAAATATATTGCTTAGTGTTTTCATAATCCAAGGTTTTAAGGTTAAATAATAGATCTACTTCAGCCTTAGTATTCTTAGGAATGCCTACTTTAGACTAAAGAATAATAGTTAAAATTAGAGTGATAACTGCCCATTTGCAATGACCATGGTCAGTCTCTGGAATAATTAAGGTTACCTATGAATCCTTGCCCGATATTCCTAATCAGGCCAGTCAGATCCTGATTAATGATCGTGATTCATTAATGTTTAAGGTGTAAAGGACTATGCCAAGGAGTAAGTTATTCCTGCATAGTATGATATACATTTTGTACATCATCGTCTTGTTCAATTTTCTCCAGGAGCTTCTCAACATCTTCCACTTGTTCAGGAGAAAGTTCTTTGGTAATTTGTGGGATTCTTTCAAATCCTGAAGAGAGAATTTCAATATTTCGTGATTCCAATTCCTTTTGTATGGATCCAAAGCTCTCAAAAGGGGCATAGATTAGAATGCCATCGTCATCAACAAAGACCTCTTCAGCACCAAAGTCAATCATGTCTAACTCAATTTCTTCAGGATCTATTCCTTCTAAGTTGATACGAAAATTGCAGGTATGATCAAACATAAACTCAACAGACCCGGAGGTGCCCAGGTTTCCGTCGCATTTATTAAAATAACTGCGGATGTTAGCCACAGTCCTTGTATTATTGTCTGTTGCTGTTTCTATTAAAATGGCTATCCCATGGGGGGCATAACCTTCAAATAATACCTCTTTAAAAT
>JABDPH010000285.1 GCA_013042925.1 Eudoraea sp. | reverse complement strand
CCTCCGAACTATTCAAAACAAGGCAAAGCAGAAGTTATTTTATGTTGATAATCAAATCCCTACAGCACCTTTTTCCAGATTTGCCTATACTAATGAGATAAAGGACAGTGTTGCACATGGGGGTATTGCATTTCCTTTTGTGTGGAAAAGTGCCCAATTTGGATATGACGGGCAAGGTGTAAAGATTGTTCGCTCTTTGAGAGATCTTGAGAATCTTCCCAATGTTGAATGTATTACTGAGGAACTAATTCCCTTTAAGAATGAACTGGCGGTAATAGTTTCGAGAAATGTCAGGGGTGAAGTAGTTGATTATCCGGTTGTGGAAATGGAATTTCATCCGGAAGCCAATCAGGTTGAATATGTGCTGTGCCCGGCCAGAATTAACGACGAAGTAGCCATAAAAGCCAGAAAGATAGCCTTAAAACTGTCTGAAAAATTGCAACATGTGGGTCTTCTGGCAGTTGAAATGTTTCAAACCGCAGAGGATGAGATTTTAGTCAATGAGGTCGCGCCCAGACCACATAATAGTGGCCATTACAGCATAGAGGCAAGTTACACCAATCAATTTGAACAGCACCTGAGAGCCATCCTTGGATTTCCGCTTGGATGTTCAGACAGTAAAGTAACAGGAGTAATGGTAAATTTGGTTGGTGAAGAAAAATATACCGGCGATGTTGTATATGAAAATATTGAAGAAATATTTAAGCTAAGCGGGGTTATACCACATATTTACGGAAAAAAAGAAACAAGACCATTTAGGAAAATGGGGCATGTAACTATTATTCACAGCGATATAAATGAGGCGCGTAAAACAGCCGAAAAAGTAAAAAAAACAATTAAGGTAATTAGCAAATAATAAAAATATGAGCAAAGTAGCAGTAATTATGGGTAGCTTAAGTGATCTTCCCGTTATGCAGGAAGCCGTTGATATTTTAAAGGGGTTTGATATTGAAGTAGAGGTTGATGTAGTTTCTGCCCACAGAACCCCGGATAAATTATTCAAGTTTAGTAAAGAAGCTCATAAAAATGGATTCTCGGTTATCATAGCAGGGGCCGGAGGAGCTGCCCACTTACCTGGGATGGTAGCTTCACTTTCACCTTTACCTGTCATAGGTGTGCCGGTTAAAAGCAGTAACTCCATAGACGGTTGGGATTCAATTTTGAGCATTTTGCAAATGCCCGGGGGAGTTCCAGTAGCTACCGTTGCCCTTAATGGTGCAAAAAATGCAGGTATACTTGCAGCCCAAATAATAGGTAGTTCTGACCAATGTGTAATGGATAAAATTGTGTTCTACAAAGAAGGACTAAAGGATAAAGTTATAAAAGGTGCTCAGGAACTAAATAAATCCAAATAGAATAATTAAGTATTGCTGTCTTCATTAAATTAAATCCTCTGTTATAACATATTATTAAACGTTGATCTGTAAATGAATCCACTATTAACCCCATTTGATACTGCACCATTTTCAAGCATTAAGAATGAACATTTTATGCCGGCCTTTCTCCAGGCCATGGAAAGTGCCCGTAAAGAAATTGATGACATAGCCAATTCTGAAGAAGAACCCACTTTTGAAAATACTATTGAGACTTTAGAATTTTCGGGCCAGCATTTGGATCGTATCGCTGGTTTATTTTTTAATCTGAATTCTGCTGAAACAAATGATGGCATCCAGAAGATTGCCAAAGAGATTTCGCCTTTACTTTCTGAATTTAATAATGATATAATATTAAATGAAAAATTATTCAGAAAAGTCCAAAAGGTCTTTGAGGAAAGGGATAAGTATTCCCTAACAGAAGAACAACAAACATTGCTTGATAAAAAATATAAAAATTTTAGCAGAATTGGTGCTAACCTTAATGGAGAACAAAAAAAACGACTTAGGGAGATAGATGCAACCCTTGCCACATTAAAATTAAAATTTGGTGAAAACCTCCTAAAGGAAACAAATAAATACGAAATGCACTTAACCAATGAAGATGACCTTGAAGGGCTTCCGGATAGTGCAAAAGATGCTGCTGCGCAGTTAGCAAAAAATAAAGAAAAAATAGGATGGCTTATAACTCTGGATTACCCAAGTTATATTCCATTTATGAAATATGCACGCAACAGAACGCTTAGAAAAGAGTTGTCAATAGCTTTTGGAAGCAGAGGTTTCCACAATGATGAATTGGACAACCGGGCTAATGTGATCAAAATAGCGAATTTGCGCCATGAAAGAGCCAATTTATTAGGTTATAAAAGTCATGCAGATTTCATTTTAGAAGAACGAATGGCTGAAACCCCTGAAAAGGTATATGATTTTTTGAAAGAATTGCTCTTAAAAGCAAAACCTGCAGCAAAACAGGAATTTAAGGAACTATCAGAATTCGCAAAAGAATTAGACGGTATTGACCAGCTGCAGACTTGGGACGGGTCATATTACTCTGAAAAATTAAAGCAAAAACTTTTTAACCTGGATGATGAAAAGCTTAAGCCTTACTTTAAACTGGAAAATGTAATTGAGGGAGTGTTTACAATAACCGAAAGACTATACGGATTGTCATTTGAAGAAGTATTTGATATAGACAAATATCATCCAGAGGTCAAAACTTACAGAATTTATGACCGCGATAATAAATTTGTATCCTTATTCTATGCCGATTTTCATCCCAGAGATGGAAAACGGGCTGGTGCCTGGATGACTTCATTTAAGCCCCAGTTCAAATTGAAAAACAAGAATGAAAGACCACACATTTCTAATGTTTGCAATTTTACCAGATCTACTGAAAATAAACCTTCTTTGTTAACTTTTAATGAAGTAACAACACTATTTCATGAGTTCGGGCATGCACTCCATGGGATTCTTGCCAATACAAGCTACCCAAGCTTATCGGGTACTTCCGTATATTGGGATTTTGTTGAGTTACCAAGCCAAATATTCGAAAACTGGTGTTATGAGAAAGACGCACTTGAGCTGTTTGCCAGGCACTATGAGACAGAAGAACCTATTCCTATGTCTTACGTTGAAAGCATAAAGCAATCTGCAACATTTCAAGAGGGGATGGCTACAATGCGTCAACTTAGTTTTGGTTTCCTGGATATGTCGTGGCACGCGTCTGATCCCTCTGGTATTTCAGATGTGAAGAATCATGAGGTTAAGGCTTTTGCGGACACTTTACTATACCCAAATAATCCTGAGACCTGTATGAGTGTATCTTTCGCACACATTTTTCAAGGGGGCTATTCCGCAGGCTATTACAGTTACAAATGGGCTGAAGTTTTAGATGCTGACGCCTTTGATTATTTTAAAGAAAAAGGGATTTTTAACAGCGAAGTTGCTGAAAAATTTAAGAATCATATTCTTTCCAAAGGAGGAACTGAAAAACCAATGGTGCTCTATAAACGGTTCAGAGGAAGGGAGCCTAAAATAGAGGCTCTTTTAGAACGCGCCGGATTAATGAAAAAGACAGCTTAGTTTAATCTTTTTCCTCAAGAGCATCATAACCTCCCAAAAGATCTATAACATTTTTATACCCGGAGGAAGTGAGTAATTCCGCTGCGCTTGCACTTCGGCCACCTTTTTTACAATAAACATAAATAGTTTTATCTTTTTCTATTGTCTTGAATTGATTAATAAAATTCTCATCATACCAATTAATATTGACTGCATTGTCTAGATGACCTTCGGCATACTCCTCCGGGGTCCGAACATCGATCAGGATAGCATTTTCCGCATCCTCAGTCGTCAATTCTGTGATTGACATGGATTTAGTTTGATTGCAGCTTATTTGAATAAAACACAAAAGAAGGAGGTAACCGATATTTTTCATAATTGGGTAGTTTACATTTAAATTCAATATTTTCATTAAAAATAATTTATTTTTGGATTCCACAAGTATTAAAATGACTGAAAATAAGCTAAATCCTGATTCATGGGTCGACCAATACGCCGACTATCTATTTAATTATGCTGTGGCACGGGTGAGTGATGCGGAGATCGCTAAGGATTTGGTTCAGGAAACATTCCTTGCGGGATTAAAATCAGCTAAAAATTTTCAGGGAGCTGCAGCCGAGCGAACCTGGCTAATCGCCATTTTGAAACGAAAAGTTATTGACCATTATAGAAAAATTAATTCAAAGAAAGGTAAAGCCGAAGTTCGAATGACTTATAGTAACCAAAATGACTCAGCTGGTGATTGGTTGGGAGAAAATGTAGCAGACCCTTTTAGCATCCTGGAAAATGATGAAATAGAAAATGAAGAATTGGGATTAGCTATACAGGAATGCATTGCTAAACTGCCAAAAAAGCAATCTTCTGTATTTGTTATGAAAACTATTCAAGGATTTAGTACTGAAGATATCTGTAATGAGCTGGGAATAAATCCGTCTAATCTTTGGGTAATGGTACACAGAGCCAGAACAAGTCTTATGGGTTGCCTAAATGAAAATTGGTTTAAATTATGATTAACTGCGAACAAGCAAGTACAATTTGCAATAAAAAGCAATACAAAGAAGCTACACTTTTTGAACGAATCAACTTAAGTCTGCACCTGTTGATTTGTAAAGCTTGTTCTTCATTTTCAAAGAAGAACAGTAAGCTTACGGTCCTTTGTAATAAGGCCGATTTACATCTCCTTTCGGAGCGGGAAAAGACAAAAATGAAAGAAACGATTGAACGCAGTATCTAAATATAATTCTCCAGGATAATCAATATCCCCAACCAACAAATTGGAATACTTTCTACAAAAAATGAAGCAAAATATTTAGATTGATTTCTATGCGTAAATACCAGCATAACATTTAAAATTAAAAAAAGTATTGTCTTTCCAATAATTTCCAACCGACTTAAATCGTCTTTGAGAAAAGTTAGCATCAAAAAAATAAATGACAATACTACCCCAAGAGTTTTGGTTTTAGAAACTCCAATCCGCTGCGGTATTGTTTGGAGATGCAATTCATCATATTCAAGATCTCTTATCTCAAATGGAATTAACAGTATAAGTATCAGAATAAACTGTTGTAGTATCAGAATACCGATATCCCATGAAAATGACAATGATGAAGCAACTACCGGAATTATAACCGTGGTCCCGGTCCAAACAAGAGCTACCAGCAGTACTTTGATTATACCTGAATTCCTTAAATTCTTGTGCTTAGAAGAAACCGGTAATGTGTACAATCCTACTAGCAGGACCAATACCGCGCACATAAGCCACACCTCATAACTCAAAAAAAATAAGTGATATCCTGCAAGTACCAAAAATACCAAGCTAAAAATCTGTATTCGTCTGTGATAGCTATTTTTTACCAGAATATATTTTTTGGCTTTAGCTCCGTATTTAATGAAATTATAACTAGGAACAGTTGCAAAGAATACAAAAAGAATCAGATGCTGTTCTGGTAAAATGTTTAAGAAAATATTTGTTGTTATCAGCAGACTTATCACTGCAAACGCAACGTGAATACTGGCATCCAGATAAAAACCAAAAATTCGGCCCAACCAACCCATTAAACAAAAATAGCCAAACTGTTCATAACGTATCTTTTTCGTTAAAAACTTTAGGTTACCGCACTATAAATTAGCCAATTTTACAAGAATTAATCCCTAATTTTGTTCACTATTATTTTAGCTATTAAATTCGGTATTATGGTGACTGACCTGTTTGCTTCAAGACATATAGGAATACGCAAAGATGATCTGCCTAAAATGCTTAAAACCAT
>JABDPH010000283.1 GCA_013042925.1 Eudoraea sp. | reverse complement strand
TTGTAAAAGAAAGGATCTTACTTTGAAGACAACTTATTCAGAAGAATTTGAAAACTACTAATGACTATGAATGAATTAACACTTGTTGGCCCCTTAAGTCAGGTAATCCCAATGACCGGAATACCGGTAAAGGGCCCTGTTTCAGATAGTCAGCTCCAGGTTATTGAAAATGCAGGCATTCTTTGCGCTGATGGCCTGATTAAATCTATAGATAACTACAAAAATCTTGCATCTGAAGTAAAAGACCTGGATGTACAATTAATTCAGTTAGAGGGAAATCATAGTTGCCTTCCCGGGTTTGTAGATTCTCATACGCATATTTGTTTTGGTGGATCACGGGCAAGGGATTACGCCATGAGGAATGCCGGAAAAACATATTTGGAAATAGCAGATGAAGGGGGCGGTATCTGGGACACCGTACAACAGACAAGGAAGGCTACCCAAAAAGAATTGGTAAATGGAATACTTAAAAGAGCCAAACAGCATCTTAAAAACGGTGTAACCACCATTGAAGTAAAAAGTGGCTACGGCCTTTCTGTAGAAGAAGAATTAAAAATGCTAAAAGCCATTAAAGAGGCTGATGACCAATACCCTTTGGATTTTATTTCCACTTGTTTAGCCGCACATATGTTCCCTAGAGATTTTAAGGGTAATTCATCAGAGTATCTTTTAGAAATAAGTGAGCAATTGTTTCCTATATTGAAAAAAGACAAATTAGCAAACAGGGTTGATGCTTTTATTGAAAAAGGGGCATTTAATGGAGCAGAAATCGCCCCATACCTGTCAAAAGCTGTTGAAATGGGTTTTGACATTACCATTCACGCAGATCAGTTTTCAGTTGGGGGAAGTGAGGTAGCGGTAAAATTTAATGCTGTTAGTGCAGATCATTTAGAGGCAAGTACATCTCATGAAATAGAATTACTGGCCAAAAGCAATGTAATAGCGACGGCCTTGCCAGGGGCCTCAATAGGCCTGGGCTGTGATTTTACCCCGGCCAGGAAAATACTGGATGCAGGCGGTGCCCTGGCAATTGCCAGTGATCATAATCCGGGTTCTGCCCCAATGGGAGACCTTCTTACCCAATCGGCCATATTAGGGACTATGCAAAAATTAACGAATGCGGAAGTATTAGCTGGAATAACATGCAGAGCTGCTGCGGCTCTCAACCTGGATGACCGTGGGAAATTGAAACCAGGCTATCTTGCCGATTTTTGTTTATTTCATACTGCCGATTTTAATGAAGTGCTCTATAATCAGGGGGCTTTCAAACCGTGTATGGTATTTAAAAAAGGGAAATTAATTTACGACAAACATAACCCTTAGAAAAGATGCGTAATTCCAAGTTGAAATTGAGTTTTCACGATGAGCTCCTGATGGGAATTCCAAAAGAATTACCCGCAGCCAAGTCACGTATCTCCGAATTAAATCATGCACCAAAGAGAAAGGAAATACTAAACCGTGAAGAAAAAAAACTGGCAATAAGAAATGCACTTCGCTATTTTCCTGCAGCATGGCACGCTGAACTTTCTAAAGAATTTGCTCAGGAATTGGAAAAATATGGTCGAATTTATATGTATCGATTTAAACCCACGTACAAAATGCAGGCCCGGCCCATTTCGGAATATCCTGCCAAGACTATTGAGGGTGCCGCGATAATGCTTATGATACAAAATAATCTGGACCCTGAGGTAGCACAACATCCCGAAGAATTAATAACCTATGGAGGTAATGGTGCGGTCTTTCAGAATTGGGCGCAATATCTTCTTACCATGAAGTATCTGGCTACCATGACGGCGGAGCAAACCCTTCATATGTATTCAGGGCACCCGATGGGATTGTTTCCTTCTTCAACGGACGCTCCCAGAGTAGTAATAACCAACGGAATGATGATTCCCAACTATTCCTCTCAGGATGATTGGGAAAAATTCAATGCTCTTGGCGTCACTCAATACGGACAAATGACTGCCGGGTCTTATATGTATATTGGTCCACAGGGTATAGTTCATGGAACCGCAATTACGGTAATGAATGCATTTAGGAAAGTATTGCCAAAAACTGAATCCCCAAAAGGTAAAATATTTCTCACTGCGGGCTTGGGAGGGATGAGTGGTGCTCAGCCAAAAGCGGGAAATATTGCTGGTTGTATTACAGTTTGCGCCGAGGTAAATGAGGCAGCTGCAAGGAAAAGATTTGAACAGGGTTGGGTAGATGAGCTACATGAAACATTTGATGCGCTGATTGCCCGCACCAAAGAGGCCACAAATAATAATGAAATATTATCCCTTGCTTATGTGGGCAATGTAGTAGATGTATGGGAACGGTTTTATGAAGAAGAGCTGTTTGTTCACCTTGGATCTGATCAAACCTCTTTACACAATCCATGGGCGGGAGGATATTATCCGGTGGGACTGACCTTTGAGGAAGCAAACGTCATGATGGCAGAAAATCAGGAACTATTTAAGGAAAAGGTTCAGGAATCACTAAGGCGACAAGTGAATGCGATCAATAAACATGCGGCAAGAGGAACCTATTTTTTTGACTATGGCAATGCTTTTTTACTGGAAGCTTCAAGAGCCGGTGCGGATATCATGTCTGAAAATAATATTGATTTTAAATATCCGTCTTATGTTCAGGATATTTTGGGGCCAATGTGTTTTGACTATGGGTTTGGACCATTTAGATGGGTCTGCACCTCGGGTAATCCCGCAGATCTGCAAAAGACAGATGACATTGCGTTAGACGTTATGGAGCAAATCAGGAACTCAGCACCAAAGGAGATTCAGCAGCAAATGGAGGATAATATAAAATGGATTCGTGAAGCAAATTCAAATAAGCTGGTAGTAGGTTCACAGGCCCGGATATTATATGCCGATGCGGAAGGAAGGATTAAAATTGCCGAGGCTTTTAATGCAGCTGTTAACTCAGGTGAAATTTCTGCTCCAGTTGTCCTTGGCAGGGATCATCATGACGTAAGTGGCACAGATTCACCATTCAGGGAAACCAGTAATATTTATGATGGAAGCCAATTTACAGCAGACATGGCTATTCATAATGTCATAGGAGACAGTTTTAGAGGTGCAAGCTGGGTTTCTATTCACAACGGTGGAGGCGTTGGATGGGGCGAAGTAATCAATGGTGGTTTCGGGATGGTACTTGATGGTTCTGAAGAGGCTGCTAAACGAATAAAAAATATGCTGTTTTATGATGTAAATAATGGAATATCACGAAGAAGCTGGGCCAGAAACAAAGAGGCACTTTTTGCAATTAAGAGGGAAATGAAGCGAAGCCGAAATTTAAAAGTCACATTGCCCAACTTAGTAGCTGATGAATTATTAGATGGATTATTTGAATAAACCAATGATTTTGTACAAACCAACAGACGAGCATATTTGGACAGGACGTGACGCCAGTAAGGATCTTTATGTTTATCAGAAGGTGGAACAAATAGACCTGGAAATACAAAATATACCAATCACAACATCTAATTCTTTCGTATTTCTTGGATATGAATGTGATGAAGGGGTAAAGAGAAACGGGGGAAGGTCAGGCTCAAAAGAAGGACCTCAGGCTGCCCGCAGTCAGTTGGCAAAACTACCACATCATTTAAATGAAAGTACGGCCGTTTATGATGCGGGGAACGTTGTTTGCCTGGGAGATGATTTGGAGAAAGCCCAAACCGTATTAGCGGAAAAAGTAACTCAGATATTGAATAATAAAGGGATGCCCTTATTGTTAGGCGGAGGTCACGATATAGCCTATGGACATTTTAATGGAATTAAAAAGTATGTTGAGCGTGGTAAAAAAATTGGGATCATAAATCTTGATGCCCATTTTGATCTTAGGTCTAATGAAAACAGCAATAATTCCGGGACGCCATTTTATCAAATTGCTATTGATTGCAAGGACAAAAATCTGGATTTTTCTTACTTATGTCTGGGGATAAGAAATGATGCCAATGACAGTATTTTATTCCAGCGTGCTCGTGAATGGGACGTTAAATACATAGAGGCCGAACTCTTTCATAAAGAGAATACTTCTTACGTAATTAACAAAATAAATGAGTTCTGTAAGGGTGTTGATTTTATATATCTTACTATTGATCTAGATGGTTTTTCTTCTGCTTTTGCACCAGGTGTAAGTGCTGCTTCGCCCATGGGCTTCTCTGTAGATATCGCCCTGGTTGCCATTCACACGATCATCTCAACAAATAAACTATTAAGCGCCGATGTGGCCGAACTTAACCCATCTTATGACCGGGATGATCAAACGGCCAAACTGGCTGCAAGCCTGCTTCATTTTATTATGCACAAAGTTGCCTTACTCTAACCAGGATTGATAATACGTTCCATCATCGATTTTCAAAGCCTCTTCAGTTAATTGCAAAGGTTTAAATGTATCTACCATTACAGCATATTCCTCCGTGCCACTCTTTCCTATGCTTGCTTCGTATGTGCCTGGATGAGGCCCGTGAGGAATCCCTGCCGGGTGCAAAGAGATATAACCTTTATCAATATTTTTGCGACTCATAAAATCGCCTTCCACATAATAGAGCACTTCATCCGAATCTATGTTCGAATGATTATAGGGCGCGGGTATGGCCTGCGGATGGTAATCATAAAGTCTGGGGCAGAAAGAACAAACTACAAAAGTACTGGTTTCGAATGTCTGATGAACCGGTGGTGGCTGATGCACCCTCCCTGTAATAGGTTCAAAATCATGGATTGAAAAAGCGTAAGGGTAGTTATACCCGTCCCAGCCTACTACATCAAAAGGATGTGAAGCATATATCATATGATGTAACTGGCCTTGTTTCTTTACCTTAATCAGGAAATCTCCCAGTTCATCATGAGTTTGCAAATTTTCGGGTAGTCTAAAATCGCGCTCACAAAATGGTGAATGTTCCAAATGCTGTCCAAACCAATTCCTGTATCGTTTTGGTGTATAAATTGGATGATAAGATTCGGTTATAAAGAGCCTGTTATCCTCATCTTCAAAAACAATTTGATAAATCATGCCTCGCGGTATCAGAATATAATCCCCATATCCAAAAGGGATTTCACCCAGCATAGTTTTCAGGACTCCTTTACCCCTGTGAACAAACAGTAATTCATCGGCATCCGCATTTTTATAGAAGTAATCCGTCATTGATTTTTTAGGCGCTGATAGGGCAAGATGAACGTCGCCATTGAATAACACAACTTTGCGGCTATTAAGATAATCATCTTCAGGGGACACCTGAAATCCTTTTAACAATCTGGATTTTATATTATACTTAACCGCTGCCTTGGGGGACAGGTCCTCTGCTTCACCAACCTCTTTGACCATAGTTGGACGGTACAAATGATACATGAGGGAAGACATCCCGTCAAATCCTATGGTACCAAATAGTTGCTCATAATGTAAACCGCCGTCTTTTTTCTTAAAAACCGTGTGTCTTTTATGTGGTAAATTTCCAAGTTTATGATATAATGGCATGAGCAAATCTGTTTAAAAGTCATCACTAAAATTACGACAAATTGAAGGTTTTGTAAAATAAAGCCTCATAAAGTTCGGGCAAATATTGTATTGTATTAACCAAGGTAAGTTCCAAACAAAAAAAGCCTCCCAAATAGGAAAGCCTTTCATTGGTATGTACCGATTAAATCTCGGCATCTATACACATACACCATTATTAATGATGTACAACACAACGTTGCAAAGATATAAAAGGATTCTATATTAGTTGTTATAATTCCTTCCTTTTATATTTTGGACTTGAAGGGTCTGACTATTAATCGGGCAGCCTTATCATAGTTAATGTAATTATATACCCAATTAAAAAAAACAATGATTCTGTTTCTAAATCCAACTAGTGACATCAGGTGTACAAACATCCAAATAAACCATGCAAAGAAGCCCCCGAATTCGATCCGCGGAAGATCTACTACGGCCTTATTGCGTCCTATGGTTGCCATATTACCCTTATTCTTATACACAAAAGGCTTCATGGGCCTGCCTTTTAACAAGGCCTCTATATTCTGAGCCAGGAGTTCCCCCTGTTGAATTGCAGGCTGGGCCATTTGAGGGTGTCCTTTTGGGTAAGCTTCAGTTTCCATGTAAGCTATATCTCCAATGGCAAAAATATTTTGGTGTCCCAAAATTTGATTATAACGGTCTACTTTATAACGATTTAAGTATTTTATCACAGCACCAGGATCTAAGCCTTCTATGGCAGCCCCGGTAACTCCGGCAGTCCAGATAAAATTCCTTGTTCTGATCTCTTCTCCATTACTCATCTTTACAAGGTCGCCATTGTATCCTTTTACAATAGTATTCAAATGAAGATGTACTCCAAAATCTTCCAAAAATTTCTTTGCCTTGGTTGAAGCGCTGGTACTCATAGGCGGTAAAACTACATCTGCACCTTCAAACAGATGAATTTCCATTTCATCAATATTGAGATGTCTGTAATCTTTTGGAAATACATGTTTTTTCAATTCGGCGAAGGCTCCGGCAAGTTCAACCCCCGTCGGGCCAGCGCCAATAATGCTAAAATTAAGGAGCGCTTTGCGCTCTTCAACATCATTACAATTATCTGCCAATTCGAAATTCTGAAGTATAAGACTTCGGATATCTAGTGCCTGTGGTACACTTTTCATAGACATTGCATTTTCCTCAATCTCCGAATTTCCAAAATAATTGGTTCGTGTGCCTGTGGCAATAACCAAATAATCATAAGAGATAGTACCAATATCCGTATGCACTTCTTTAATTTCGGGTACTATCTTTTTTACCGTAGTCAGCCTGAAATAAAAATTCCGCAGCCTTTTTAAAATCTTCCTAATGGGATATGCTATAGAATCTGGTTCTAAACCTCCGGTGGAAACCTGGTACAAAAGTGGTTGAAATGTGTGGTAGTTGTGTTTATCTATGACAACAACCTGAACCGGAAGTTTCCTAAGTTTTTTAGCCAGTGAAATTCCTGCAAAACCGGCTCCTATAATTACTACTCTTTTATTCTTGTTTTTTGGAAGATTCATATATCAATTAGTAGGAAAAATAAGGAAACCCTTACCGTTCATCGATGTTTTTTAACTGAGTAGATTAGATCCGGTTTTAGTTTAAAAACTTATTTCTGGGATAATGTGCTAATAGTACGGGTTTTAGTCGGACATACCTTTCATTGGTCGTAAATCCGAGAAGTGCCAGTCTTTCATTAGTAATTTTATAAAGGATTCTCCAAGTCTCTAAAACCACCTATACCATGCTTAAAAAGTCACTTATTTTTACAATCTTAGGTTTTTTGGTTGTTTCCTGTACCCTAGATACAACTGAAGAATATGATGCTTTACTTTATATTGAAAATGGCCTTCCCGATTTACCTCAAAACAATACGGAAGATAACTTGGAAAGTGAAGTTCTCCAAATATCACATTGGATCAACAATATGCAGCTTCCCAATGGGCTACTCACAAGTTCTGAAAAAACAGATAATGTTTCCTTATATGATAATTCCCTTGCCGCTCTGGCTTTTTTGGCAGAAGGAGAAATTGAACAAGCGGAAAGAGTCTTTGATTATTTTAATGAGCGAATAGATTCAGAATTCGCACAGAATAATGGTGGATTCTACCAGTTAAGAAATAGTGACGGTTCTAATGGCGCCCGCACCTGGCTGGGAGATAATGCCTGGTTGCTAATAGCGCTTAATAATTACAAAGAAATAGCTGGAAATAACAAGTATGATATTTTGGCCTTAGAATTAGAGAATTGGATAAGGAGTTTGCAGGATGAAGATGGAGGCCTTTGGGGAGGTTTTAATGAAGACGGAACACAAATACACAAAGTTACTGAAGGTATTATAATGGCGTTCAATGCCGTGGAGGGCTATGATGATTTTCACAAGGGAATATTAAATTATCTTAAGCAGGAACGTTGGAACACTATTGAAAAGCTTCTTGTTGCATGGCCGGAAAATGAGACACATTATTATGCCATGGACCTACATTCATTAGGTTATTTAATTTTTGAAAATTTCCCGGAAGAGGTACTTATCAAGGCCGATCGTTATAAAAATACTCAAATCGCCAGTTTTAACGGAGAAGTAATCACCGGCTATTGTTTTGATGAAGATAAAGATGTTATCTGGCTGGAAGGTTCTGCCCAAATGGCCCTGGCTTTTAAAGAAGCGAATATGACCAATGAGTCTAATAATGCCCTTGAGCAATTGAAAAAGGCACAAATGAAGAATTCTGTCTGGGAAAGTTCCATGGGAATTCCATATGCAACTAATGTCGGCACCAGTTACGGTTCTTCATTATTGTGGGAAGATGCCGCGAGCACACCGGCAATTTCGTCTAGTATTTGGTATTTATTCAACGAATTATATTTTAATCCACTGACATTAGGGAGGCAAAAAAATATTCCTGCGGAAGATATGTTCTGGAATTATTAATTTTCTACAGATTTATAATTGCGTTAACATCAGTCTTTTTTGATTTTGGATAACTTTAAAAAAAAAATGAAAACTTCTGCTATGTTCTGGGTTGGGGCAACTACGATACTCTTAATAATGGTAACTATAATGGCTACCATGAATTTTGCCTTTAGCTGGGTCTTTTATCTCACGGTTCTCGGTCAAATAATGATAGTCTATATGGTCTATAAAGTACTTACAGACAATTATAAAACTTCAAAAACATTTGAAGACTTCTATGAGGATTACCCTATTAGGGAATAAATAACCAATTCGTTTGAAATAGTAAAATTTTCACTAATGCCAGTACTAGTCAGGTAATACCAGAAGAGGTATTGGTGTATGGAACGCAATGCGTTTTACAACAGGTTCTCTTACCAATTCTTCCAGGAACCCATGTCGGTAATGTACCAGTGCAAGCATTTGTATTCCATACTCTTTTATGAAGAATTCTATTACATCCGATTTACTGGCAAAATAAGGCATCCGATGTAAACAGTTTGAGACTGACGAAACATATTCCAATAAAATATCTTTATTTGATTCCTGGTACTTACTCAGCTTTTCTTCCTCGTTAATGTGCATAATATTAATAGTAGCACCAAATTTAGCGGTCATCTCAAGCAGAGGTTCAATTACTTCAACGTTAAAATTTCTTTTAAAATTTGTTGGAAATCCAATTTCCATAGGTTTTACATATTCAAAATCCTCCGGAACAGCCAGGATTGGACACCCTCTTACCGCCTTTATGATTCTTACGGTATTACTCCCTAAAAATACCTCATCAAAGCCCGAAGCGCCTTTTGTGCCTGTTACTATAAAATCTATGTCCTCTGCTTCTACAAGTTCTTTGATTTCTTCGGTAAGCAGATTAAAAGAGGAAACGCTCTTGAAACTGTGCTGCGGGTATTTATAATAGGTGTTAATTTGATTCAGCAGCTCTTCCAGTCCCCGTTCAGACTCGGATCGAACATTATCTTCCAATATTCCACCATGAATAGTTGTGGCCATAAAACGACTATGTACTATGGCAGGGGTATAGGTATTCAATAAATGAAAAATACATTCTTCTTCTTTAAAAAGTTCAATTGCAAACTTTGCCGCATTTAAGGAGTTTTTGGAAAAATCCGTTGGTAATAATATATTTTTCATACACCTAATTCATGAAATTACGGTGTAAAAATACCCCTGTGATTAGATGGAAACAATGATATATGTCAGGTTTTCAAATCCAATGCAGTTATTGGCAGGTCTTTATTTGCGGCAGACGAGGAGTATAAAGGCGTTTTTACTAAAAACCTTCAGCAAGATCTTTTAATTTCTTTTCATCCAAAATCCCAAGTTTTTTCCCCGAACTTTTTAG
The DNA here is from genome assembly GCA_013042925.1 of Eudoraea sp. Taxonomy (GTDB): domain Bacteria; phylum Bacteroidota; class Bacteroidia; order Flavobacteriales; family Flavobacteriaceae; genus Eudoraea. The sequence goes on along the minus strand of JABDPH010000283.1, from coordinate 83 downwards.
CAAACCTTTCTTTTTAAATTCCGAGATAATACGAATACAAGATTCAGTAGCTGTGCCCACAACATTGGCAATATCTTCTCGTG
>JABDPH010000281.1 GCA_013042925.1 Eudoraea sp. | reverse complement strand
CCTTTAGCCCCCTGGAGAGGTACTTTTGATGTAAAGGTATTACAGGATATTAATATTAATGACAAAAACAAATTTCAAATAAGTATTGATATTCTCAATTTTGGAAATCTTCTTAATTCTAATTGGGGTGTAGTTCAGGCGCCCAATTTTGACCAGTTAATGGGTGTAACGGTTGATGATACCAATACTCCTACCTATACTTTCGACCCAAGCAGGAACAGTACTTTTGGAGCTGTAACTTCAGAAATTTCCAGATGGAGAATGCAGATAGGGTTGCGTTATATATTTAATTAATCAACATTTAATTCAAACAAGGCTGCACATTTTGTGCGGCCTTTTTATTTTTGCAGCATGAAATATGCCAGGCTAACGAAGCAGCAATTTGAAGAATTGCACAATGAGTTTATTAATTTTCTAGCAACGCAGTCTATTACGGCAGACGAGTGGGAAATCCTAAAGAATACTAAACCTCATGTTGTTGAAGAGGAATTGGATGTATTTAGTGATCTTGTTTGGGAGGGTGTACTGGGTAAGGTTGCGTACCTGGAGAATATTTCCGCACAGCATATGCATCTGTTTCATTTAACTGATAAGGAAATGAAACTGATATCAGTCAAAGTATTAAACCCGGATATTGATTTAAATACCTCTGTTGGCTTTAACTGGTTTAAGAAGAACTGGCAATCAGATTTTGTTGAATATCTAAACGCTTCCAAAGCCTATACCGGGGATAAGAATTTAGATAAATTTAAACTTATTCAGGAAGGTGCCGTGATTACAAAAGGAGAATTATACCGCTGGTTTGATAATATAATTGGATAATTATGATCATCCATCTTAGACAGGTTTGCACAAACAATTATATTTGCAGCAGTTAGCATAATTTATGGCACAAAAACCATCCATACCAAAAGGAACCAGAGATTTTTCACCTCCTGAGATCGAAAAACGGAATTATATAATTCAAACGATACAAAAACATTTCAAAAATTTTGGTTTCCAGCCCATTGAAACACCATCATTTGAGAATCTGGATACACTTATCGGGAAGTATGGTGATGAGGGTGATAGGTTAATTTTCAAAATTTTGAATTCAGGTGATTTCATAAATAAGGTAGATGATGCAACTTACAACGCAAGAAACTCAAAATCCCTTACTCCTAAAATTGCCGATAAAGCATTGAGATACGATCTTACAGTGCCCTTTGCGAGATATGTGGTAATGCATCAGAATGAAATAGATTTTCCATTTAAAAGGTATCAAATTCAACCGGTATGGCGAGCAGACCGCCCTCAGAAAGGCAGGTTCCGGGAATTTTATCAGTGCGATGCCGATGTGGTTGGAACAAAATCTCTGCTTCAGGAAATAGAATTCATTCAATTGTACGATACCGTTTTTACAGATCTGGGTTTGAATAAAGCTATAATAAAACTGAATAATCGGAAAATACTATCAGGCATTGCTGAGGTAATTGGTGAAAAACAACATCTGGTAGACTTTACTGTAGCGCTCGATAAACTGGATAAGATTGGGAAAGATGGGGTAATGAATGAAATGCTGAATAAAGGGATTTCTTCTCAGGCAATCAAAAAAGCAGAACCTCTCTTTTCACTTAGCGGCACAAATACGGAGCAATTAGCAAAGTTGAAGATTTTTTTGAAAGACTCTGAAGAAGGAAGTGAAGGGATTGAGGATCTTGCCTATATTTTATCCGCATTAGATGAATTGCAATTAAATTCTACTCAATTAAGCATAGATGTCACACTGGCAAGAGGATTAAACTATTATACAGGAGCAATTTTTGAAGTAGCGCCACCTTCAGAAATAAGTATGGGATCCATAGGTGGAGGAGGTCGCTATGATGATCTTACAGGGATATTTGGGCTTAAGGATATGAGTGGTGTTGGAATTTCCTTCGGTTTGGATCGGATATATCTGGTTATGGAGGAGTTGGGCTTGTTTCCTGAGAACATCGGCAGGGCATTGGACGTGTTATTCTTGAATTTTGGGGAGCGGGAGGCTATGGCTTCCTTAAAATTAATTGCAAAACTCCGAGAAGAAGGAGTTAAGACTGATCTCTATCCCGATGCTGCCAAGATGCAGAAGCAAATGAAGTATGCAAATAAGAGGAATGTACCTTTTGTTGTAATTATTGGCGATCGTGAATTGGCGGATAACTCTTTTGTAGTTAAAGACATGTCCAAAGGAGATCAGACTACCTATGAATTTTCGGATTTACAGGGATTTCTGAAGGATTTAAAGTTGGTCCTTAACTGATTTTATAATTGTCTTGTAATATTCCGTGCTATGCGGAACATATTTCGCAGTATTGGCCAGTCCCCAAACTTCGTCGGCAAAAGTAATCAAAGGTATCATAGTCAAGGCTTCAACCTCACTATCCTGTTTTTTTAGAGTACTGAAAGGAACCTTTAATTCACATAGAAATGTGTGGTGATATTCATTGTCAATAAGATTTTTTCTATGTTGCTGGGTCGATTTGAAAACCCCGACCTTAATAAGATCTTCTTTTACTATAGTTAATCCTATTTCTTCCTTTACCTCTCGTATAGCCGCATTGTAAATGTCTTCACCGGCACCTATATGCCCTGCAACGGAGACATCCCAGAGCAGAGGGTGCGTATCTTTGAATTCCCCCCTTTGCTGTATCAGAACTTCCCCTCTTTTAGTAAAAAACCATATATGTACAGTGGGGTGAAAGATACCATGCAGATGTGCATCAGATTTTAAAGTGGTCTGTCCGGTATAGTTCCCTTGTTCATCCAGGCGGTCTACTAGTTCATCCATTTTCTGATCAATCAAAATTTATCAAATAAGCCAGGCTAATCGAAATAACTGAATGTCTCCCCGGATTTAATGGTTAAAAGAGTTTCATAAATTAATCGAATAACATTTTCTATATCATCCCTATGCACAGTTTCTACGGTAGTATGCATATATCTTAAGGGGAGAGAAATTAGAGCGGAGGCAACTCCTCCATTACTGTAGGCAAACGCATCTGTATCAGTTCCGGTTGACCTGGAAGCTGCCATGCGCTGAAATGGTATATTTTTGGCTTCGGCCGTTTCAATAATTCGTTCTCTAAGTTTATTCTGAACAGCCGGAGCATAGGATATTACAGGTCCGGATCCTAATTCAGTATGGCCTTGCTTTTTCTTATCGATCATTGGTGTAGTTGTATCATGACATACATCAGTAATAATCGCTGCATTCGGGCGTATCGTTTGTGTAATCATTTCCGCGCCTCTAAGACCAATTTCTTCCTGTACGGCATTTGTTATATAGAGTCCAAAAGGTAATTTCTTTTTATTCTCATGTAAAAGTCTGGCGACTTCCGCTATCATGAATCCACCAGCTCTATTATCTATTGCACGGCAGACGTACTTATTCTTATTTAAAACCTGGAATTCATCGGGATAGGTAATTACACAACCCACATGGACACCCATTTTCTCAACCTCTTCTTTATCCTTGGCTCCTACATCAATAAAGATGTTATCTAACTTAGGAGGTTCTTCTTTCGCACGGTCGCGCGTATGTATAGCGGGCCACCCAAAGACACCTTTTACGATTCCGTTTTTTGTGTGAATATTTACCCATTTTGAAGGGGCTATTTGATGATCGCTGCCACCGTTGCGAATTACATACAGGAGTCCGTTATCCGTAATGTAGTTCACGTACCAGGAAATCTCATCGGAATGTCCTTCAATAACAACTCTGTATTCTGCTTCAGGATTAATCACGCCAACCGCAGTCCCGTAGGTGTCGGTAATAAAAGTATCTACATAGGGTTTCACATAATTCATCCACAATTTTTGACCTTCCCATTCATAGCCCGTAGGAGAGGCGTTGTTGAGGTATTTTTCAAAAAAAGTCAATGATTTTTTGGTGATAATCTTCTTTTGGCTCATGTATTTATAATTTAGATACAAACTTAACAATATTCACTTTTATTTAGTAATGAGGTCCAATGTTTATCATTAATTTTGGCAAGAAATTTGAAATGTAGATTTGTGTGAAAAAGTATTTCCATTTTATTCTTATCGGTCTTATGGGCTACATTGGTATTTCTCAGGTTAAAGAGGAACCTCTGGATTCTATTGCTGAAAAAATGATAATCATTGAGGGTGATTCAATTTTTCAACAATCAATTGCCCTTGAAGAGGTATATATATTTGGCAAATTGGATTTTGCATCTTACCAGGATAAGCTAAAATATTATATTCTGCGAAGAAAGACCTTTAAAGTATACCCCTATGCAAAAATGGCTTCGGAAAGGTTGGAAGAACTTAATGATAGTTTATTGAAAATTAAAAGAAAGCGGAAAAGGAAAAAGTATACAAAAAAAATACAAAAATATATTGAAGAAGAGTTTTCTGAAGAATTAAAAAAGTTGACACGTACAGAAGGACAAATTTTGGTTAAATTGATCTACAGGCAAACCGGAAATACGACCTATGAATTGGTTAAAGATTTACGAAGTGGGTGGCGCGCTTTTTGGTACAATACGACAGCAAAAATGTTTAAGATAAGTTTAAAAGAAGAATTCCACCCTGAAAGTATACATGAAGACTACCTTATTGAAGACATCTTGCAAAGAGCTTTTGCCGCCAGCCAGCTGGTGCGACAGGAATCTGTATTGGATTATGATTATGCCTCATTAACTAATAAATGGGCTAATAGAGAAAAGAAAAAAAAATAGTTGCAGATAACGTTAAAATGAAGTAACTTTATAAGCCTTTTTTTGCTTTCACTCTTACAGCAAAAAGCTAGTAATAAGTACATTAAAAATTGAGGCAAAAATTATTTCATAAAAATACTTGAAATTTATTTTTAATTAAAAAAAGTGCTCTATATTTGCACCCGCTTAGCTGGGCAGTAGTTTTGGTTAAGTGGTCGGTAAATTTTTGATTTGCTGAATTTTGGAAGTTCATTGACATATTGACAGACAGCGTTTTTCTGTTTATTTTTTCTTTTTTATAAGAGGGATAATATACAGAGGAATTAAATTATTTTGGAATAAGAATAACAACAAGGGTTAGGATAGGGTTTTCATAGTTTATCTAGGCGTATATACGTATTTTACGATACAACGATGAAGAGTTTGATCCTGGCTCAGGATGAACGCTAGCGGCAGGCCTAACACATGCAAGTCGAACGGTAACATAAGGTGCTTGCACTTTGATGACGAGTGGCGCACGGGTGCGTAACGCGTATAGAACCTACCCTGTACAGGGGGATAGCCCAGAGAAATTTGGATTAATACCCCGTAGTAACTATTGATGGCATCATTAGTAGTTTAAAGTTTTCGGATGGTACAGGATGGCTATGCGTCCTATTAGTTAGATGGTGAGGTAACGGCTCACCATGGCAGCGATAGGTAGGGGCCCTGAGAGGGGGATCCCCCACACTGGTACTGAGACACGGACCAGACTCCTACGGGAGGCAGCAGTGAGGAATATTGGACAATGGGC
>JABDPH010000269.1 GCA_013042925.1 Eudoraea sp. | reverse complement strand
GCTTTATCCTAAATGATCAGGGACACCATTAAAGACCACCGCATTGCAGAGAGTAAAGATGTAGCGCTCGCAGGAGGTGGGGAAACTGAACTCAAAATAGATAATAATGGGATACACTTGGGCATGATGGACCTTTAAAAGATAAATTGCTCTTAGCTTTAATGTCACGAGAGCACCGCTTGCGCATTTTGGACACTAGCGCCTGGAGCCAGCGAGGGCATATGGTCTATAACACGACGTATTAGTTGAGTTGTTAGATTATTGTTTTGACGTTTGTCATAATTGCATTATCTTATCGATAATTCCTTTACCATTTGCTCGTTTTTATGCTACCCAAGGAGCTGTGATCAAGAAAACTTGTGGTTGGTAAAGACGTATTTCAAATTTAAATTAACCTTTAACCAATATATTCATATGAGTAATGTAACTGTAATTAAGAATGCCTACCAGGCTTTTGGAAGGGGTGACGTACCAGCCGTACTTGGTGCCATGGATCCTGAAATTGAATGGCGTGAGGCCGAAGGAAATCCGTATATGCCCAGCGGAGATGCTTTTATTGGCCCTGACGCGGTACTGAATCAGCTCTTTGCTCGGTTGGCAACAGAGTGGGATGGTTTCGAGGTGCACCCTAATTTGTTTTACGATGCGGGAGAAACCGTAATTATTGAAGGGCGATACACCGGAACTTTTAAGGAAACGGGCAAAGAGCAAGATTCACAGTTTTGCCATATCTGGCACTTTAAAGGGGGCAAGATCACCAAGTTTCAGCAATATACAAACACTGCAGCACTCCAGGAAGTCATGGGGGTACATGCCAACAGCTGAACTCCAAGCTCGCGCCAGCGGGGAACGAGCGTGACGCTCGCGCCAGCTGGGGTTATTCATTTTTTAAAAAAGTAGCATTGCGTTGAGTTCGTAGCGCTGATCATATTTAGACAGCTTCCTCTTTTGTAGTCAATTTCTCAAAACGCTCCTTAAAATCAGGGGTCTCAGTACCCATCCAAATATCCCAAAAGGTAAAATAGAGCCCATAGTTATAGTTGAATTTTTTGTGATGGTCGTCGTGATGCGCGGCCCCGATCAACCATTTTGCTAACGGGGACCGAGCCCATTTGGAGGAATAAATTTCCACTCCCCCGTGGTTGATGGTTGCCGAAAATGTCATAAATATTAGAATAAATAGTATGACACCAATGTGCAAGGGTAACCAAAGGACCAATAAAGGTAAGACAATGGCCTGCAATAAAGATTCTAAAGGATGAAAGGAGAATGAGGTAAAGGCTGAAGTTCGAAAACTCATGTGATGTTCTTTGTGTACCCATCTGTAAACTTGTGGTAAGTGCATCCAACGATGGAGCCAGTAATAAAAGGTGTCCTGGATAATAAGCACAAGCAAGACACTCAACACCGAATACCAAATAGGATAGGCATCAAAGGTTGTATAAATGGCTGTGTGCCCCCACTGCCACAAGATAATCATCCCCATCCCGAGAATCGTAAAGATTGTAGCACTAATCGCAGATCTGTAAATCTCCTTTTTAATTTGTTTGCTTTTTAATTTTGAAATACTTAGAAATCGGTTCTGATATTTGTCCCTCAGCCAATTATGAAAGAAATGATGATATACCCCGGATAAGATGAGATACCTAACGAGGATAATGACAAAGAGGCCAAGTGATGACCAAAATAGATATGGAGCATTAAGCTGCCCGATTTGTTTAAGATATTCCATCCCTTAATAATTTAAGACTATTTTCTTCTTCTATCGTATGATCTTTGTGCTTTTCATTCCTGTAATTGATGCTTAAGGCAATCAAAATCCCAATAACCACAAGTAGAATCTCCCCAATAGCATATAGCAGATATTTACTGAATTTGCCCGCCCGCCCGCCTGAACCATTTCGGGCAGGTACCGAACGGGTACCTACGGGTGGGTTTTCAGTAAGCAATCTTTGCCGAATTTTTCGGAAGAAATTAATCATAGGAAGCGGTTTGCTGTTAGCCTTTCTTTATTTTTCTAAACCTATTTTCTTTTAACTCTTTGTAACTCATTACTCCGATTCATCTAATTCATCTTTTATGAGTTGGAGAACTTTTTGACTGTGCATTAGGACTTTCTCATAACGTCTAATATAAAATGACCTTTGACCTCTTGAGACATCTATTAATCCAAAGTAGTAATGATTTTCGATCACTTTTTTATAATCCCTGGGAATCATTCCGTAAATAGGATTTCCTTCTTCATCGTTATTAACATAAAAATGTTCATGAATAAATAAGTCCCATGTGGCTTTGACTGATGCCCCCCATTGT
>JABDPH010000266.1 GCA_013042925.1 Eudoraea sp. | reverse complement strand
GCCCCTCTGTAGTCTGGTAATAATGAAGCATGAAGGTTAAAAGTGCCATATTCGGGCATGGCCCATACCTGTTTTGGCAGCATTCTGAATGCCACTACAATTTGAAGGTTAGCCTTGAGCGAACGTAGGTCATCGAGAAAATCATTGTCCTTCAGATTTGTAGGCTGCATGATATAAAGCCCCGCTTTTTTGGCATACTGTTTAACGGAAGATTCGTGTATTCTCCGGCCTCTTCCTGAAGGCTTGTCAGGCGCTGTAATTACTCCGACAATGTCATAACCCTTTTTTACCAGCCTATCTAAGGTAGCTACAGCAAAATCCGGGGTGCCCATAAATACAATTCTCAAGTTTCTCATCTTTGCAGGTTATATTCATTTTTTGAATTAATACTAATATTACCTTCCTCAAGTAATTTTTGAAGCACTTTTAATACCAAAAACTCATTTTGTTGTAATTCCTTAATAATAGTTCTTGAATTACTTTCTTTCTGTTGCAGCAGTTCAATTATTTCATTTTTTATTGCACGAAAGTTATTCATATCAAGTTCAGTTGGAGAATTGCAGACATCACAATTATTACAATTCTGATAGCTTTTTTCTCCAAAATAGGATAGTAATTGTCTATTTCTGCAAAGTTTAGCATTTTTGATGTATGCCAGCATACTATCCACTTTATCACTTTTTGTCTGCAACTGCGCCTCCACTTTTTTGGAAAAATAATTAATTGTTAAGTTATCTTCCCTTGGTACTAAAAATACAAGCTCCAGATCCCGACTGCTTGCCTTTAGTCTTATGATTTCATCTTTATCGAGCTGTGCAAGCGCATTTATTATTTTTTCTTCCTGAATCGAAGCTTTCTTTGAAATTAGTAGCGTATTTATTTTTGTTTCAAAATCAAAAATCCCTCCATAAGTCCTTAAAATGGTTTGTACCAACGGCGCAAGTCTCTGATGTCTTTCCAAATAATCTAAAAGGTGGTTTTTTGAAACTAAAAATTGTACTGTCGTTTTACGGGAAAAATTTTGTGATAAGGATATTACAGAATTCTGATCAAGTATGCGTAAGCCATTATATGCCATAGGAGAATTGAGCTGATAGAGGTCGCAGAATTCTTCAAATCGAAACGGATAAGTTTCTTCAGGCAAAGTTCCATAGGGTATTTGAAAATAATTATTCAGCTTATTATAAAGTTGTTTCAAAAACGAGATATCGGGCAATACCTTTAAAAATTGATTTTTGAGTTGTATTTCATCCTCTTTATTCGTTATTAAAATTGCCTTTGCCGGCAGACCATTTCTACCGGCTCTTCCTGCTTCCTGGTAGTAGTTCTCCAGGCTTTCCGGTATTTGATAATGAACTACTAACGATACGTCGGCTTTATCGATTCCCATTCCAAACGCGTTTGTAGCCACCATAATTCTTACCTCATTATTAAGCCACGAATTTAGTTTCTTCTCCTTCTCCTCCTTTGGAATACCTCCGTGATAAAAGGTCGCGGATACATTCTTTTTGTTTAAATAAGCAGTTAGTACCTGTGTCATTCTTCTGCTGCGTACATAAACGATTACGCTTTTATCCGAATTCTCACATAATTCAATTAGGCGCTTTTGCTTATTCTCTTCCCAAATGACTCCAAAATAAATATTTTCCCTGTTAAATGAATCTTTGAAAATCTGATGTTCTCTAAACTGAAGATTCTCAGTAATATCATGAGCAACTTTTGCCGTTGCGGTAGCTGTAAGAGCAATTAAGGGAGCTTCTGGCTTTATATCCCGCAAAAGAGCACAATTTAAGTAGGCTGGTCTAAAATCATTTCCCCATTCAGATATACAATGTGCCTCATCTATTGCTAAAAGGCTAACTTGCATTTGGGCAATTCTGTCCTTTACAATTTCCTGTTGGAGACGTTCAGGAGATAGGTATAAGAATTTATAATTCCCATACACGCAGTTGTCTAGCAGATTATTTAGTTCTTCTTTGGAAATCCCTCCGGTTAAAGCAATGGATTTTATCCCCAGAGCCTTTAATTGTTGAACCTGGTTTTGAATAAGTGCTATTAAGGGTGAAACAACAATACATAACCCCTCATTGGCCATGGCCGGAATTTGATAACACAAAGATTTGCCTCCACCAGTAGGTAAAAGAGCAAGCACATCTTTGCCCGATAAAACAGCATCTATAATAGGCTTTTGAGATGCCTTGAAATTTTCATAGCCCCAATATTTTCTTAAGATTTCCTGTGGGTTCTTCATTAAAAATTTTCCTTCAGCGCGTTTAATACACAAGTTATTCGCTCTTTCACGGTACCAGTTGGGATAAGGACCGGATCATAATCATATCTCAAATAGGTATTTTTTAAGTGTTCGTGAATATCAATAGCTTCCTCAAAGCTTTCCAATCTTTCATTGTCTGCTACATATATCTCTTCCCAGGGTGGCAGGATTAAAACTTTATCATATCTCCTGGTGGAACATGCTTCTTCAAAATCGGGGGTGTAACTTTGGTTAAAATAATCCATATAAGCCAAAACATCCGGGATACCACGATCAAAAAAGACATAGGGATTATTAATGTTAACAGATTTGCTATGCTGATCTACCCTCCCGCTGAGAATCCTTTGGTTAAATTCATAAGGATCTTTAACAAAGGCAAGCGGATTTGAGACAAATGATTCAGGATTACCCTTTTGTTTGGCCTCAAGAGTCATAGTTCTCACTATCTCATGAAAACAGTAATAACCAAAGGATTCAAGTTGTTGTATTATAACCGTTTTACCCGTGCTCGGCCCTCCTGTAATAACTACCTTTTGCGATTTCAAACATTAAATTTTATAATAACAAAAGTAATCAATGCAGGCAAGCATAAAAAATTGATTATGAAGCTTTATATTTGTAAAAACTTTTAAATGGATACTGAGAAATCAGACGAATTTTATCTTAGACTCAAAGAAGAATTGCTTAAAAGTAATAGTTGGCCTGCAGATTACCTATATAAATTTATAGTTCCCACTGATCGTGATAAGATCACTCAAATAGAGGTAATATTTGATAATACGGGGGCCGTAATTGAATCCAGAAAATCCAGCAAGGGTAAGTACACCAGTCTTTCAATTATGGTAAATCTTGCAAATCCTGATGAGGTTATAGAAAAATATAAAGAAGTTGGCCTTGTTGAGGGCGTAATATCTTTATAAACTGGCATAACTGGGATAATTTTCCTAATTTGCCACCGTTATAGATATACTTCCTTTACATATTTTTAATCAGAATTACATAGAAATTTGAATCCAGTAGAAAACCTAGAGTACAATACTGAGCGCGAAAAGCTCATTATTCCCGAATACGGCCGCCATTTTCAGAAAATGGTGGATCACGCCGTTTCAATAGAAGACGAAGCAGAGAGAAATAAGGTGGCTAAGGCTATAATTAGCGTCATGGGTAACCTCCAACCGCATTTGAGAGATGTGCCCGATTTCCAGCATAAACTTTGGGACCAATTATTTATTATGTCCGACTTTAAACTGGATGTTGAATCACCTTTTCCCATAACTTCAAAGGAAATGCTTCAGGCAAGGCCTGATCCTTTGGAATATCCGCAAAATCATCCTAAATACCGCTTTTACGGAAATAATATTAAGCGTATGATCGATGTGGCCATTGGATGGGATGAAGGCGATAAAAGAGCAGGGTTAGAATATGCTATAGCAAATCACATGAAGAAGTGTTACCTTAATTGGAATAAGGATACTGTAGAGGATAAGGCAATTTTTAAACACCTTTATGAACTTAGTGATGGCAAAATAGATTTAGCATCTGATGGTGTCAGTCTTACTGATAGCGGACAGTTTCTTAAAAGCCGGATTTCAAAATCCAGTAGGTCTGGTTCTTCAAAAAAGAGTCAGCGAAATTCTGGCAGAGGTAAAAAACGATATTAATACTTCTTCCTTAAATGGGTACATTTAAAATTGAGGGCGGCCATAAACTTCACGGAGAAATAACTCCACAAGGCGCAAAAAATGAGGCACTGCAGATTCTTTGCGCAGTATTACTCACCCCTGATGAAGTGATTATTCACAACATTCCGGATATACTCGATGTTAATAAACTAATCTCCCTGTTAGAGGACCTGGGGGTAAAAATTCAAAAAAAAGGCAAAGGGTCCTATTCTTTTAAAGCAGATGATATTAATCTGTCCTATCTGCAATCTGAACAATTTAAATCTGATGGCAGGGGATTAAGAGGCTCTATAATGCTGGTTGGCCCGTTGCTGGCAAGATATGGCCAGGGATATATTCCCAAGCCGGGAGGTGATAAGATTGGCAGACGTAGATTAGATACCCATTTTGAGGGATTTATTAAACTGGGTGCAAGATTCCGATACAATAAAGAGGAGCACTTTTATGGGGTGGAAGCCGAAAAGCTTAAAGGCACTTATATGCTTTTGGATGAAGCCTCAGTTACAGGTACCGCGAATATAGTTATGGCAGCCGTTTTGGCGGAAGGACAAACGATTATATACAATGCTGCATGCGAACCTTACTTACAGCAATTGTGCAAGATGCTAAATAGGATGGGAGCAAAGATTTCCGGTATTGGCTCTAATTTATTGGTAATTGATGGTGTTTCCAAATTAAAGGGCACAGAGCATACCATGCTACCAGACATGATAGAAATTGGTAGTTGGATAGGATTGGCAGCAATGACCAAAAGTGAATTAACGATCAAGAATGTTAGCTGGGACGACCTTGGGCAGATCCCGTCGGTTTTCAGGAAACTGGGAATATCTTTGGAAAAAAAGGGAGACGATATTTACATTCCTGCACATATAGATGGATATAAAATCCATAACTATATTGATGGATCTATTTTAACTATTTCAGATGCGCCCTGGCCCGGACTCACTCCAGATCTGTTAAGTATTATCCTTGTAATTTCTACGCAGGCGAGGGGAGAGGTACTAATCCATCAGAAAATGTTTGAAAGCCGCTTGTTTTTTGTCGATAAGTTAATAGATATGGGAGCAAAAATAATTCTTTGCGATCCACACAGGGCTACTGTAATTGGGCACGACTTTAAGTCAACATTAAAGGCTACTACAATGGTCTCCCCTGATATCAGAGCCGGAGTATCCCTTTTAATAGCTGCTCTATGCGCAAAAGGAACGTCGATCATACACAATATTGAACAGATAGACAGAGGGTATGAAGATATTGATAATCGTTTGAAAGCTATTGGCGCAAGGATTGAAAGGATATAATAAAGAATTAGTCTTCAGTATTCAACGAATTCACAGTAATATAAAGATCTTGTAAATGAAAAATCCGGTTTGGGAAAAACTACCCCTTATTAACAACGAATCTGGTCAAAAGAAAAGATTTGAACTACAAATAGAGGAGGAAACAGTATTTATAGAATATATCCAGACCAAAAATAATGTCATTTATCTAACCCATACAGAAGTACCTCGTTCATTAGAAGGAAAGGGTCTTGGGTCACTTATTGTGTCTAAAACCCTTGAATATATTAAAGAAAACGGATTCAAAATGGCACCGTTATGTCCTTTTGTTGCTGCATATTTGAAGCGTCATCCGGGCAAAGCAGATAATTTACTCGCACCGGGATTTTCTATAGGATAAATAAGAACTTCTATTGAAGCAAAGGTTTAAATAACCAGAAGCTGCTAAAATATTCACCTGTTTAGGGTTCTACAACCTCTCCGTTAGGATATTTTGCAAACCTGCCTTTTTCCCTTGGATGTACGTTGTCTGCATGCGGCCATGGCCAGCCACCAAATTGGGTAAGCCTGTATTCCTCCATAGCCTGCTGAATTTCCATCTGAGTATTCATAACAAAAGGACCATACTTTGCTACCGGCTCGTTAATCGGTTTTCCCTGAAGTAACAAAAAGTGTGATTTCTTACCGCCATTTTCTATAGTAATTTCAGCATCTGAAATGAGTTCCACGCCATGATCTGGTTTAATCAACTGTTCTCCGATTTTAACCTCATCGCCTTCATAATAATAAAGGGTACGGTTTAAATTTGCAGATGCCGGAGGCAAATTAAACGTTTCGTTTTCATCCATATGAATATTCCAGATGGCCACTTCATTATCTATATTTGCTGCCCACGAATTGGGTGCCGGCTCCAGTGCAGGTGTTCCTTCAAAGTTTCCGGCAATTATTTTTATTGTAGTATTATTTATCTGAACAAGGGGGATATCTTCATGCCAGAGCATCTTGAAATGAGGTTCAACAAATTTATCTGCTTTAGGCAAGTTGATCCAAATTTGAAATAATTCTAACGGATTATCCTGATCAGTATTCAGCAAAGGGAACATTTCCGAATGTTGTACACCCCTGCCCGCAGTCATCCATTGCACATCGCCTTGTCCAAATCTTCCTGCAGCTCCTAATGAATCTGAATGATCACAAAATCCCTTATTCACAATCGTAACCGTTTCAAATCCGCGATGCGGATGATAGGGAAACCCCGGAATTGTATGTCCGTGATACATTCTCCAACCATCTTTTATAGTAAAGTCATTACCCAGGTTACGCCCTTCAAGGGAAACGGAGGGTTCCATGGCATTATTTCCCTTTGGATAGTGATCTAAATGATAGACAAAGAACAAAAATGGGTCATGTGTTTCCCATGGAAAACCCAGAGGGAAAACGCGCTTAACATGGCCGCTCATTGTGGTAAATTTTGATATTTTGTTTATTTTAAAATGTTGCTGAATATCGATTTCAATAGAAATAGAATATTTTTAATCATGGGCTGCGGTATTAATTTCAACCCAATTTTCTTCGGGATCTTTAATATAGATTTGTTTAACTCCATCAGCGCGGTCCGTAACAGCATTCTTTTTACCGGGCCAATCCCAATAAGGGACATTTTTCTCTTCCAGATAGGAGATAAGACCATCCAGGTTTTTGGTTGCAAGGCATAGATGGATACTTTTATTATTTTGTCTGATAACTGAATCTTTTTCTATAAGGTGAAGTTGAGAATTTCCATGAATGCTAAACCAGCGAAACCCCTTTGATGCAGACGGATGTGGTATTTCTTTTAGTCTTAAGATGTTAGCATAGAAATCTCCTGTTTTCTTAAGATCGGTAACTACGAAAGAATAATGGTCGTATTGAAAATCAAAGTCCTGAGCATATGAATTTGAAAAATAGCATATGAAAAGTAAGAGTATAAGTTTTTTCATTGAAATGGTTTTTGGATGTTTTTATGGGTGTTTAAAATAATGGATTATTGATTTTCATAGGATACAAATGCAAAGTGTTTGCTATCGGGTGACCAGGAAGGGACATTGATCGTTCCCTGTCCGCCTGTAAAAGAGCAAAGACTTTTAATTTCCTTAGTATTAAGATCGTAAAGACGCAATGCCACATCTTTTAAGGGAGGATGACGATCTCCCTGATCTTGCAGGTAGGAAATAAAAACAAAATATTTGCCATCCGGTGATGGATGCGCAAACCAGTTAGAATATGCATCGTTCGTTAATTGCTCTTTCTCACTTCCATCAACTTTCATTCTCCAAATCTCCATAGAACCGGATTGCATTGAATTGTAATAAATGTAAGAGCCATCCGAGGAATATTCAGGGCCATCATCTAGTCCAGGGCTGTCTGTAAGGCGTTCCTCCTCACCTCCATGAATTGAAATTCTGTAAATATCATAGTTATTATTGCGCCGTGCGGTATACACAACAGCATCACTCGCCGGAGACCATCCATGCCAGTAAGAAGGATATTTTAATGTTACAAGTTTAGGAACACCTCCTTCAATGGGCAATGTATAGATTCTGGATGTGCCGGATTCTACCCCCTCTATGGGATCATTGTTACTAATAGCCAGCATGGTACCATCTGGAGATATTCCGTGGTCATTGTTGCATTTTACTGCGGCTCCGGTGTCTAGTTGTAACTTTGAATTGCCATCTGTTTTTATTTTGTATAGGAGCCCATTTTGATTGAAAATTAAGTAATTGCCATCAGTACTCCAGTTAGGCGCTTCAAAGTGCGCCTTTTCTTCGTAAATCACTTTTCGCTCTCCGCTTTCTATTGAAAAAATTTCCAGCATTGATTTAAGCTGAGATGACTGTCCAAAAATTTGTGCCGGACCCATAATAATAAGTATTAGCAGGATTTTATTAAAAATCGAACTCATAATAATCAGAATTAGTTAATAAGATTACTTTCAATTCCATATACCTCCATTATAAATGCGTAACATTAATTTTATCCTACAAAGTCAATTTTCTTATGAGCTCCATCACAATAAGGCTTGTTGTCTGATGCACCGCATCGGCATAATGCAGTTACTCCACTTTTACTTTCTGACTTACCACTGGCATCTTTTACCTCTAAAGCTCCATGAACCAACAGTGGGCCATTAGCCATTACTTCTACTCGTGTATTATTTGACATATCTTCTAAATTTTCTTTTTCTCCTTTTATAGAATAAGTTAGTGCCCCTGAAGGACATTTATCTATTTGCGATTTTAATTCATCGATAGTGGCGTTTTTTGGTTCAATCCATGGTTTTTTATTGGGATCATAAACTTTCGGCAACGTATGCACGCATATTGCCGAATGGATGCATTTCTTTGGTTTCCATACCACAGTGAAATCGCCGTTTACATATTCTTTTACTATTTCTCTTTCTGCCATAATTTTTTAGGATTATTTAAACGTTATTATTAATTATCTCCCACGGGAGGCGGGCCCGGAGGTATATTTGCTTCATAAACCTCATCACCCTTCCGTTCTTTATACTCGTTATTAATTTTTTCAATTAATTTCTGATCCTCGAAAAGATCAACAGCAGTCATGCTTAAAGCCTTAGCCGCATAAGTCATGCCTTTATGGCCAATACTCATTCCGCCACACGCAACAACCGCCCACGAATGCCAGGGTGTATCTTTTGGTGCCGTGGTTACACTTAGATTGATGTTCGGAACATTCCAGCTTACGTCGCCAACATCTGTTGAGCCACCCCCGGGATTTTCCTTGGTTTCCTTAAGCGGACTTATTTTACTATCCATTCCGATCTGAGGCTTTTTTGTAATCTCCTGAATCTTTTTACCAAAAGCCTGCTCTTCATCAGAATAAGATATGTCACCTAAATATTCTAAATTCTTTTGCATGACCTCTTCCCCGGATCTGTTTACCAATACTTCATAAATTCCCGAGATCAGAGAAATTTTATAATCCACATTCGCCATTATTGCTGCCCCTTCTGCCATTTTCATAACCCTTTCGTAAACCGGCATAACTCCGCTTCGCTTGGTGTCCCTTACCCGAACCCAAAGTTTGGAATAATCCGGCACAACATTAACAACCTGCCCACCATCTTGTATATGGTAATGAATGCGTACAGTTGGCTTAATATGTTCGCGGTAGTAATTAATTCCCGTAGTATAGATTTCTAAAGCATCGGAAGCACTTCTTCCATTCCAGGGATCAGAGGACGCATGTGCCGCCTGGCCAAAGAATTCAACTTTAAAATCAACCAGTGCAAGCGTACTTTGAGCGTCTGCTTCAGTATTGTCTGCCGGATGCCAGCTTAAATTAACGTCTACATCATCCCATAAACCGTCGCGTACCATCCAAACCTTTCCGAAGTATTTTTCTTCAGCCGGTGTACCAAAAAACTTAACGGTTCCTTTTATTTTACCCTCCTCCATAAGCTCTTTTACTGCCACAGCAGCTCCGAGACTCGCTGTTCCAAATAAATTATGCCCGCAACCATGTCCGGCCGCACCTTCATTTAATGCTTCCTTAGTGGGCTGGGCCTTTTGAGAAATTCCGGGAAGTGCATCAAATTCACCTAATATGCTTATTACGGGTTTACCTGATCCGTAAGTTGCAATAAAGGCCGTTGGCATTCCTGAAACTCCTCGTTCAACCGTAAAACCATTCTTTTCTGCATAATCTGCCAATATAACAGAAGATTGATCTTCATTAAAGGCTGTTTCGGCAAGAGCCCAAATGGAATCACTAATCGCTATTAACTCCGTATTGTGTTTTTCAATGGATTGAAGAACTGCTTTTTTGCTATTACTAATTTTTTGAGCTGATACATAGGAGCTCAAAACAAGCAATATTCCAAAGAATATTATTCTCATATGTTTTAAATGTTATAAGAGTTGGTAATCAATTCACTAAAAATACATCTTTTTACTGTGTAATGTATTCTACATTACTAAAAAATAAAACACCTAAGAACTAAGGACTAATTCAACTTAGTTCAGTGCGTCCTTGTATGTTTTCAGACAGCGCTCACGCGCCATCTTATGATCTACCATCATTTGTGGATAAGTCAATTCCTGCAGCTCTGGCACCCATTTATTTATATACTCTTTTTGTTTATCAAATTTATCGACTTGTGTAATGGGATTGAAGATTCTGAAATAAGGAGCAGCATCCACGCCGCTGCCTGCTGCCCATTGCCAGTTTCCAACATTACTGCTTAATTCAAAGTCTAATAGTTTTAAAGCAAAATAGGCTTCACCCCAGCGCCAGTCTATTAATAAATGTTTACAAAGAAAACTTGCCACCAGCATTCGTACCCGGTTGTGCATAAATCCGGTAGAATTAAGTTCCCTCATTCCTGCATCAACAAGGGGGTATCCGGTTTCCCCATTTTTCCACTTATCAAAATCACTTTCATTATTCCGCCATGGAATCCTGTCATATTTTGGTTTGAAAGCTTTATGCACAGTATGCGGAAAATGCCAAAGAATTTGCATAAAAAATTCGCGCCAAATCAATTCATTTAAGAATGTTTCATTCTTAATATTCAGAGCTTTTAATACTATCTGTCTTGTAGAAACGGTTCCAAATCGCAGATGCGGGCCCAGTTTAGAAGTTCCTTTTTCTATAGCCGGAAAATTTCTTGTTTTCTCGTATGAATTTAATAATGATTTAGAAATTTCATAGGCGGGGACCTTTATATCAGATCTGTTAAAGCCTATCTCTACCAGTGCCAGATTTGGTAAATCTGTTTTCTTATGCATCCTGTTTAACAACGACTCGGAGTCATAAAGCATAACCGGCTCATCTGAATGGAATTTTTGTTTCCACTTCCGCATATAGGGTGTATAAACCACATAGGGCTCATTATTATCCTTAACAACTTCATTCTTTTCATAGATTACCTGGTCTTTGAAAGTTTTGAATTCGATATTGGATAGTTTTAGGGTCTGTGAAATCTCCCCGTCCCTTTTACGGGCATAGGGCTCATAATCGCTATTGGTATAAACAGATTGAATGTCGTATTCAACAATTAGG
Source organism: Eudoraea sp. (assembly GCA_013042925.1). GTDB lineage: Bacteria > Bacteroidota > Bacteroidia > Flavobacteriales > Flavobacteriaceae > Eudoraea. The sequence goes on along the minus strand of JABDPH010000266.1, from coordinate 285 downwards.
ATTTTAAAAATATCCAGAGGATTGCCGTAATAGATGCCTATTGAACTTTGGTATTGCTCTTGCAGCCGTTTTCTCAATTCCTGCAATGAATCATATATAAAAGATACCCTGGCGTCATTTTCAGGAAGTGATTGAAGTATTTCCGTATCAAAAATAAATATTGGTAAAACCGGGTGATTTGCTTTAAGGGCGTGGTAAAGCCCAGCGTTATCATGCAGTCTTAAGTCTCTGCGAAACCAAAAAATACTTACTTTTTGTGACATTTAGTTAATATTGAGGGTAGAT
>JABDPH010000262.1 GCA_013042925.1 Eudoraea sp. | reverse complement strand
TGTAGGCCTTTTCTAATTCTAACTGATCAATATCGTCAATCATTATTTCCAATTTATTTTCGTGAGCCTGTATCTTTTTCATAAGGGAAATAGCTTCCTTTTCAAGGTCTGCAAGTTTGGAAACAATTTCTTTACTTTTTCCAAAGATTTTTGAATCCACTAACTGTACCGTATAATGTTTTATCAGATTGTTTAGGAACATTTGCTCATCTCTCATAAATTTTACTTCTGAAAGCCAAAGGACAGTTACCCTGTGCATCTCATCAGGATCTATCCACTCTATATACCTGTGGGTGTTATCTTTGATATTCATTTTGTTAAATTTTAAAATAGCACTTATTTAAACCTAAATAGTTTGATATGATCTAGGATTAATTCTTATCTGATTCCAATTTAGGGAATAGAAGAACAATAAGAAATGATTTTCATCAGGAGGACTACGGAGTTATTTCAATTAAAATTAGTCTGGTCTTCGCTTCTTTAAAATGCCCCCGGCATAATTGAAAACCTCTGATTTCAGGATTTGAAATTGCTGTAAACAATTCACCACATTAGCTTTTAGCTGCTGATGTTCAGCTTGTACGTCTTCATCTCCCTGACCATCCTTACATTCCAAAGCACCACCCAGTTTATTTTCATGTTGTACTATTTGTCCTTCTAATCTGGTTTTATACTCATTAACCGTCTTAAGTCGCTCGAGATAATCCTGTAAACGCTCAAACAAGTTAGGTGTATCGGGTTCAAAAACATAGGAGTGGAGTAATTCTTCAATAAACAGCAATTCATCTTTCATTAAGTGAAAGGAAGATTTCCATTGCTGTGAGTCTAAATGGAATTTTTCCAGTGCATCTAGTTTGCTTTCTTCTGTTTTATTCTTCATCAAAATGAATCCTATATTTTAAAACTACTCCCGAATTAAAGTACGAACAATGATCTAAATCATGTGCCAATTAAAAAATAAGTTCTACCGTTTCAAATAATTCAGGGATCTGGACATTCCATTTATAGATCTCTTCTATTTTATACTTGAATTCATCTAGGGCTTCCTGCTCTCCATGTATCAAAAAAACACGCTCCGGAATATTTTTTATTGAAGCTATCCAGTCCAGCAACTCTTTTTGATCTGAGTGGGCCGAAAGACTTTCTTCATGATAAACGCTGGCTTTTACGTCATAATATTTTCCAAAGATCTTAAGCTCCTTAGCCTCTTCTAAAAGAGCCCTTCCGCGTGTTCCTTCCGCCATGTAACCAACCAGTAAAATATTGGTATTCGGAATATCTACCATTTGTTGTAAATAAGTGAGAATTCTTCCTCCCGTAACCATACCACTTCCGGCAATAACAATTTTTGGTCTGGGATCGTCTATAGTTTCCCAGGTTTGTCTATAGGAATCAATAATATTTACATGCCCGCACATTGCACTATATTCCTTTGATGATAATTTATGCCAGTCAGGGAATCGTTCGAATATTGCAAGTACATTATTGCCCATGGGGCTATCAATAAAAATGGGAATATTAGGTATTTTATTCTTCTTATAAAGCTTCCAGAACAAATACATCAACGATTGCAAACGTTCTACCGCAAAAGAAGGAATAAGGAGATTACCTCTTTCGTAAAGGGTTTTATTAACCAGTGAAATTAATCTATCTTCAACCTTATCCGGGGGGTGTAATTTGTTTCCATAGGTACTTTCAACAAAAAGGAAATCGGCCCAATCAGGCTTAACAGGGGGATCTAACAAAAAATCGTCAGGCCTTCCAACATCACCTGAAAAAACAAAACACTTACCCGAAATTTCCAATTCAATAAAGGTAGAACCAATTATGTGCCCATTATATCGGAATCTATACCGGATATTCTCAGAAAGTTGCACCCAGTGGTTCAATTCTTCCGCCCTGAATAAATCTATTGCATTTTCGGCATCGTGTAAATTGTACAATGGCAAAGCCGGCTTATGCTTGCTATAGCCCTCCCTATTTGCAATTTCTGCTTCTTCCTCATTTATCTTTGCACTATCGAGCAATATTATTCTGGCTATTGCCAGGGTAGGAGCAGTTCCTACAATAATACCTTTGAAGCCAGCTTTTACCAGTCTGGGCAAGTAGCCCGTATGATCCAGGTGACCATGCGTTAACAAAACAATATCTATTGAGCTAACTGAAACGGGTAATGGCTTCCAATTGGAAATTCTAAGATCTTTCCTCCCCTGAAACAAACCACAGTCAATGAGAATGTTCTTCTCAGAACTTTCGAGATAAAATTTAGATCCGGTGACAGTACCCGAAGCCCCTAAAAAATGTACTTTAACCATTATTCTAATTTAATGGTATCAAAATTTGCAAAGTGATCCTACCTCTTTGAGAATTTTAGTTTTCCTTGTATCGGACACCCCTAAATGGTCCAGGTAGAAACTATCTTTTAACAATTGACGACATAAAACCACATCTCTGCTTAGCAAAAATTGTTTTTCTCTTTTAGTCAAAAGTGTTGAAACTGTTATGGGATATAGACCCAGCCTGTCTATACGATCTTTTATGCTATTTCCTTTTGGATAGTCCCAACTAAGAAGATAAAGCCCGGTACAATTACCATAAACTATAGCATCTTTGGTAAATCGTGTATTAGTGACTACCCAGCATTCATCGGGCTCCCTGATATTTGAAATACCGTTATCCTCAGTATTCTTTATATCCTGATATCTGGAATAAATGTATAAAGGAATCTTAACATTACAATTGCGACCCTGTTCTCCGTGAAATTTACATTCAATAATTACAACAGACCCGTTTTTTTCCGCAACCACATCTATTTCATGACTCACACATTTACCGGCAACAGTCTTGCCAACCTCAGTTTTGTATCCCGAATATTTCAATACCGAACTTAAAAACCTCTCAAACGGAAAACCTGTAGGGCCCAACTCATATATGGCCTTTTTTAGTTTATATTTTGATGCATAAACCGGTTTCTTACGTCTTAAAAAGCTATAGGCCCTATTATATAATTCTTTGGTTGTAATTCCATCATATAATTCATCCTTGACAAGAGTCAAAATTTGGGAAATCAATTTACTGTCTGCCCCACTTCGTTTTAAGGAAGAGCGTAACTTCTCTTCCGAAAAAAGTACTTTGTCACCCGAAGCCTTAACTATGTAAAAATCTTCATTTGCCATTTTGTACTCTAATTAAGATGGTCAAGAATGAAATTGTAAAATCCCAAGCGAAAATTTATTTATTAAAATACTCCCTTACCAATGCTTTGACCTGATTTTCAGTCATACTATCTGCCTTCTCCACAGTTTTAACTTTTGATGCCAGAGTTTTATAATTTTCATTTAATTCTTTGTAAAATTTGGCATTTGTATCTGCCGGACCAAAAATTGCTATGGCTTGCGCATCTTTTATTGTCTTAGCCAATTCCTTAAAATATTGTCTCAATTGATGTTTCTCTCTTTCCAGATATTTGCTGTCCTGAACAACATCCTGTGGACCCCATCTGGTTTTAGAGCGTGCTCCGCCCTTTGGATGAAAGAAATCAATTTCCGAATAAATGGTATTGAATCTAACATCTTCATTTTGTAGTGTTACCAGATGTGCCTTTTCCTTATCTAACCAAATTCCAATTTTCTTCATGGCTATATTGTTGTGATTTAGTATTGAGTTCCTATGTCTGAATTATAATGACCCTATAATCTTAATCCAAATCATCATTTATAAAATGATGGTTATCAATCTGTGTATGGGAGTACGAGAAATGGTATATTAATATTAAAACTAACCTTTTCTATTACGGGTTCACGGGTTAATTTCTCTAAAAAACCGTGTTGGTAATGAATCATTGCCAGCATATCAATACCCAACTCATCAATAAAATCGGTAATTGCTGTTGTTTTGTTAGTAAAATCGGGCATCCAATGAATCGTATGTCTTATCTGACCTAAATACTCCCTTAGTGTATATAAATTTGATTTCTGAACCGGGCTTAGTCTTTCTTCTTCATTTATATGTACTATGCAAATGTTAGAACTACAATTTGATGCCAATGTTTGAAGGGGTTGCAAAACTTTGGCATTGTAACTCTGTTTGTAATCTGTTGCAAAAGCAATCTCTGCAGGTAGCAAAAACTCCTTTTCCCCAGGTATAGTTATTATGGGACAATCCTTAATGGCATTTATAGCATTAATTACGCTGCTGCCAAGAAATATGGATTTGGCACCGGTCTTGCCTTTATTCCCCATTACAATGAGATCGGCATTCGTATCTTTAATGGCTTGTTTTAATG
>JABDPH010000261.1 GCA_013042925.1 Eudoraea sp. | reverse complement strand
CAATTATAGGGTATTCTGCGGAAGGCCATAAAATTGACGCGATGCGAAAAAATGATCTGGTCTCCCTTGAAGTTGAAGAAATAAAGTCTGTAAATAATTGGCGATCTGTAAATGTACATGGTACGTTTGAAGAACTGCAAGGAATTGATGCAAAGTACCTTTTGCATGAGTTTGCCCAAAAGGTAAAAAAATTAGTAGAACAAAAAGAAGGTTCACACCCGGAATTTATCAGTGAATTTTCGAGCAAACTCTATGGACAAGGTATTCCAATAGTATATAGGATCAATATTCAGGAGATTACAGGTAAATACAGAAATTCTTGAAATAATAGTAATATTTCATTATTTTATAAATGATCTATCTCTCTTTTTGATCCCGTGCCTAAATATTTGTAAAATAGCTTAAATAACATTTGTGATTAGACGAACTAAAACATAAGATCTACAATGTCTGCTAAAAGAAAACTAGCCGCAATTATGTTTACTGACATTGTCGGTTATACGGCTTTGATGGGATCAGATGAGGACAAAGCATTTGAAGTTTTACAGATTAGCCGGGATATTCACATTAAAAGCATCAATCAATTCAATGGTAAGCTGATCAAAGAAATGGGCGATGGTATGCTTGCTCAATTCGAATCTGCTATTGATTCGGTGCTGTGCGCTATAGAAATACAAAAACAATCGAGAAAACAAATCAAAGAGAAAATTCGGATTGGACTACATCTTGGTGACATTACTTTTGATCATAAAGATATATTTGGAGATGGTGTAAATATTGCCTCTCGATTACAATCAGTTGCTGACCCCGGAGGTATTTATATATCAGAATCCATCCAAAAATCTATTCGTGCCAAAACCGCTGTAAAAACGAAATTTCTGGGTCAGATTAAATTAAAGAATGTTGATTATCCGGTAAACGCCTATTCTATAATTGAAAAAGGACTTCCAACCCCATCTCCTGCCAAAATAGAGCAGCTTAAAGGAAAAAACCTGTTCTATAAACTTAGCAGGTCTGTGTATACTTATATTATTATTTTATTATTGATTTTTGCAAATGGCCCCTGGATTAGAAATTCCTTCAAAACAGAAGCCCCGGGGATATCCTCTCTACTTATTCTACCTTTCGACAATTTTACAGGTGATTCCTAATTTGAATATATTGTAGAAGGCATACATGATGCATTGATTGGTTATGTAGGTAAATTAAGTTCCTTACGCGTCCCTTCCAAGCGTACCGCCAATGCCTACCGGAATGTAGAAAAATCAATCCCACAAATAGCCACGGAGCTTAATATAGATGCGGCTATAGAAACCTCTGTGTCTTGTTTCGGTGAGAACATTTGTATTCAGGTAAGATTGGTAAGTGCCTTTCCGGAGGAGCAACAATTGTGGGTTCACGATTTTAACATTGAGAAAGAACAGCTTTCGAATCTTTCTAAGAAAATTGCCAAAGAAATCTCCCAGCAAATTCATATAAATCTAACTCCTCTGGAAGAAAAACTGCTGGCTGAAGCCAGACCCATAGATCCTGATGCTTATGAAGCTTATTTAAGGGGTATGGCCTATTGGGAGTTGGGCACCAAACAAGACCTGGACCGTGCTATGGAATATTTTCAATTGTCCAGTAAAATTGATCCGAATTATGCGCTTGCCTACCTGGGTATTTCCAGAACCTGGGGAGCTTATGTGCAACATGGATTTTTACCCTATCATGAAGTCTCCGAGAAAGTTGATCTTGCCCAAAACAAAGCCCTAATGCTAGATAGTTCGCTGGTAGAAATTCGTACAAGAATGGCCACCAAATATACCTGGGGGAATTGGAATTGGAAGAAAGCAGAAAAAGAGTTTTTGAAAGCAATTGAAATAAATCCAAACTATGCTTTTTCGCATGCCTATTACTCACATTTTTTAGCAATAATGGGCGATCCGGAAAAAGGGCTTCCACATGGTGAACTTGCCATGGAGCTAGATCCATTTAACACTTTATATATGTCTGTTCATGGGCAAGCTCTCAAAAATGCCGGTAGGTACAATGAAGCTCTTGAATTGTTGCAGAATCTATATGAAATTGAGCCGGACCAGGGCATTGCACTCCCGGCTCTATGGGCAGTCTATCACGAATTAGGAGATACCGAAAAGGCACTTGAAATTGCAAAAAAAATATACATATTAAAGGAAAATGAACTGGCCTTGAAATCTCTTGAACAAGGATTTGAAGAAGGGGG
>JABDPH010000259.1 GCA_013042925.1 Eudoraea sp. | reverse complement strand
ATGTAATAAAGTACCTTCATGAAAAGACTCAAATTCCATGGTGGCCTTATCTGTTTCTATCTCAGCCAAGATATCTCCCTCTTCAATCTTATCACCAACATTTTTTAACCATTTTGCAACGGTACCTTCTTCCATGGTATCGCTTAATCTGGGCATATTAATTACTTCCGCCATTTACTTATAATTTGTGTTGTACAAAGGGATAGTCTTCTTGTTCATAAACCATATCGTAAAGCTGTTCCACTGGAGGATAATCAGACTCTTCTGCAAATTTTTCACATTCTTTTACAAGATTCTTCACCCTGTCATTAATGGCTTTAATCTCCTCTTCAGAAGCGTATTTTTTCTCCTTGATAACATCAAGAACCTGACTTATAGGGTCTATCTTTTTATATTCTTCAACCTCATCTTTTGTCCTGTAATGTTGGGCATCAGACATAGAATGACCTCTGTACCTATAGGTCTTCATTTCCAGGAACGTTGGCCCGCCACCACTTCTGGCTCTTTCAATTGCCTTAGTCATTGCCGTGGCTACGGTTAAAGGATCCATTCCGTCAACGGGTGCACTAGGCATTTCATATCCTAAACCGAGTTTCCAAATATCCGTCGTGTGAGCAGTTCGTGCTACTGAAGTTCCCATCGCATAACCATTATTTTCACACACAAATACAACCGGAAGTTGCCAGAGCATAGCTAAATTAAAAGTCTCATGCAGTGAGCCTTGTCTTACAGCACCATCACCCATGTAGCAAAGCGTTACAGAGTCTCTTTTAAAATACTTGTCGGCAAATGCCAAACCAGCACCAAGAGGAATTTGCCCACCAACAATACCGTGACCTCCATAAAACCTATGTTCCTTAGAAAAAATATGCATGGAACCCCCCATTCCTTTAGAAGTGCCCGTTACTTTGCCATATAATTCCGCCATTACTTTCCGAGGATCTTCGCCCATTCCTATGGGCTGAACATGGTTCCTGTATGCTGTTATCATTCTATCTTTCGTAAGATCCATTGCGTGCAGGGCACCTGCTAAAACAGCTTCCTGACCATTGTACAAGTGCAAAAATCCTCGTACTTTTTGTTGAATGTATACGGCAGCCAGTTTATCCTCAAACTTTCTCCAGAACAACATTTCCTCGTACCATTTTAGGTATACCTCTTTGGTAACTTTTTTCATCAAATATTTTTCTTTTAAGTATACTTGTTTTTTGCTGAAATATTCAGATTTGAATTGTTCAGGTATATCAAGGGAAAACAAAAATACACATTAAATCAATAGTGAAAAAAAAATGATAAAAAAGGTATAATTTCGGTGAAATAAAACGATTCTGGTAATTCCAATTTCTATGGGAGAATAAACAAGTTTTACTATAAGTAGGAATTGCCAAAGGCCAAGGGCAGGATATCTTCCAGGGATTCGCATTTGAATATTTTGCCCGAAACACCCATCATTAGGATAGTAATAGGGGTATTTTGCTTTTGTTCATATTCAGCAATGGCTTGCCTGCAATTACCGCATGGTGCTGCCGGCCTGTCTACTTTATGAGTTTTAGATGATACACTTATTGCAATTGTATTTATTGCAACATTGGGATACTTTGCACCTGCCTGGAAAACAGCCACACGTTCTGCGCATAAACCGGAAGGAAAAGAGGCATTTTCCTGATTGCTACCAATTACGATTTCCCCATTAGCTAAAAGGACTGCTGCTCCAACCATGAACTGGGAATATGGTGCATAGGCATTTTCTCTGGCCGCTATAGCAATTTGCATAAGGTCTTTTTCACCTTGGGAAAGTTCATCTAAAGTGTCAAAAACCAATAAATCAAAGGAAATCCTTCGTTTTTCCATAGTTTGCTGCAAATATCCGGGCCAACCGGAGTTAATATTAAATGTACTTTATTTTAGATAGCTGTGCAAAACTGCTTCTTACCTAAATAAAAAAACCTGTCCGGGGACAGGTTTTTTTTATATCGTTATATTTTGATTAATCATTATAATATTCCGCTCCTAAATTAAAAGTAAGTGCGAACCGCAATGTGTTTTCAAGAGGGTTCTTCACTTTTGAAGTAGAGAAGAGATATGAAAGATCTATCTGAACGGATTTGAATTTAAATCCGGCCCCAAGGGTAAAGAATTGTCTTGCTCCTTTAAATTCACTTTCATGAAAATATCCTGTTCTAAACATGAAAGCATTTTGATACGCATATTCTGCACTTAATGCCCAGGTTACTTCCTGAAGTTCCTCACTTAGCCCATCAGGTGCATCTCCGAATGATTTAAATACGCCTTCGAACCAACCTATCTGTTGATATATGTCATTATCCGCAGAATCTATTACACCATCATCATTAAAATCCTGAGGAGTGGGTACTAAGAGTTTGTTGAATTCCAAATTTAAGCCCAACACATTATCCTGATCAAAAATGAAATCAAACCCTCCGCCTATTCCAAGATTAGTCGGTAAAAAATTGGGTTGACCACCTTCCTCATATGTTATTTTTCCCCCAAGGTTCGAAATATTAAAACCGGCTTTCCATCTACCATCGAAACTATTGTAGGCTACTTCTCTTGATCGAAAGTAACCCGCAATATCTACTGCAAATGAGCTTGCTGACTGTGAATCTACATCACCACTTTCCGGTAATCTGAGATTTGAATTAATGTATCTCCCTGCAATAGCCATAGAGAACTGATCGCTAAGCTTCAATGCATAAGAACCATCAATAGCTAATTCATTTGGTTTAGCTATTGTACCCGGATCACCAGCAAATTGTCTTAATTCAATTTCACCCAATGTAAAATAACGTAAACTAAAAGCAAAAGCGCTCCTGTCGTTTATTTTGTTATAAAAATTTCCGCTTAATAAAGAAACATCTGTAATAATGCTTTCCAGATAAGGGGTATAACCTAAACCTATACCCATTTTTCTTTCGGCAAATGCGTACTTGGCAGGATTCCACTGCTGCGAAAATGCATCAACAGATGTAGATACGCCCATATCTCCTAAACCACCAGACCTTGCGTCTGCCGCAATAGTTAAAAAAGGAACTGCCGTAGTTATAACACGATTCTGCTCCTGGGCAGATATCTTGAATACAAAGGCAAGTGCGGCCAGAATAACGAATTTTCTCATTTTTGTCATGTACTATTGAATTCGTCAAAAGATGCAAATAAAACCTAATTAATATCTACTATACTTTGACTTATTACTTGTTAAGTAACGAGCATTTCAAAAATATCTTGCATTTAGAGGTGTTTTATTTTTGAATTTGGGGCAATAATGCTGAATATCAGTACTTTATTTAGATTATAAATTAAATGTAAGTTCATTTATGTAAAGGTATACGACAAGGATTATACTTAATAAATTAAAAGAAATGTTTCTATCCATACTATAATATGTTTTGTGCCGTTATCAAAATGGAAAAGGTCCTAATAAATGCTGCCTGTGCAAATGGGCAAAAATATTTTCGGAACTATAAAATATTATGTGATAATCATCGTTTTATAAGCCGAAAGCGACACAATTTTTTTAAATATTCTATCAAATAGCGAACAAATACTATTTGATATTGAACTTAAGTCCTAAATACAGATGAAAAAACAGTTGATCAAAGTTGTACTTTCTTGTGCAGTGATTATGGGAGGTTTTACATTTAACAGTTGTAAAAAATCTGCCTCAGCATCATCAAAGAATGTTTCAAGAGCTACAGGCTGGAAAATAAACGCCAAAGAAGGTGGTTTTCAGTACAATTCTGACTTTAAAGAACAAGCCACAGGTCCCGGACTTGTTTTTATAGAAGGAGGTACTTTCACAAAAGGAAAGGTACAGGATGATGTAATGCATGACTGGAATAATACTCCAACTGCGCAGCACGTTCAATCCTTCTACATGGATGAAACTGAAGTAACCAATGTAATGTATTTGGAATACCTCGATTATCTTAAAGCGGTATATCCACCGGAAAATCCAAAATATGCGAATATTTACAAAGGTGCTCTTCCAGACACTTTGGTATGGAGAAACCGATTGGGCTATAATGAAACAATGACCAACAATTACCTGCGCCACCCTGCATATGCAGAATATCCTGTAGTAGGTGTGAATTGGATTCAAGCAGTCCAGTTCTCTGAATGGAGAACGGACAGGGTAAATGAAGCCATGCTGGAAAAAGAAGGTTATTTGGCTCAGGATGCGAAATACCAGGCAATGGGAGGTGAAGTAGAAGGTACCTTTAGTACTGAAGCATATCTTAACCGTCCTGAATCTGTATATAACGGACAGATAGATTCTTTGCAAGGAAAAATGAAAAAAGATTCTGTTTCTACTTTTGCCAAGAGAAGTACTGGTATTATCATGCCGGCTTACAGACTGCCTACGGAAACTGAATGGGAATATTCAGCAGCTGCATTGCAAGGAACAAGAGAATACAATAATTACCGTGGTAGAAAAAAATATCCATGGGAAGGTGATTATACAAGAAATGGTCAGCGCGTGGGAAGAGGCGATCAATTAGCCAACTTTAAACAAGGTAAAGGTGACTACGGCGGAATTGCAGGTTGGTCTGATGACGGAGCTGATATAACAGCCCAGGTAAAATCTTACAAACCAAATGACCTCGGTTTATACGATATGGCCGGTAACGTTGCAGAATGGGTGGCTGATGTATATCGCCCGATTGTAGATGATGAAATAAGTGATTTCAATTACTATAGAGGTAACATATATATGAAAACGGCTATTGGCGAAGATGGTAAAGTAACTATTCTTAGAGATAGTGTAATCTTTGACACCTTGCCTAACGGAAAAGTAGTAGCTGTAAATCTTCCGGGAGAAATAAAAATGGTTCCTGTTGATGAAGAGGAGACCTATTTAAGGACGAATTTCTCGGATAGTGACAACAGGGGTTATAGGGATGGTGATCCGGGATCATCCAGATTCTTTGACCGATTTGCTGGCGATGATGAAGAGGATCCGGCCCGTAAGATGTACGATGCACCTAAGCATAAGGTAGAGCGTGATGCGGATGGTAAAATTATTCGCGAATATGACAAAAGTAATAACAGGACAACGCTTATAAATGATGAAGTAAGGATTTATAAAGGAGGATCATGGAAAGACAGGGCATACTGGCTTGATCCTGCACAGCGAAGATTCTTACCACAATATATGGCAACAGATTATATAGGATTCAGATGTGCAATGTCCAGAGTTGGCTCCAAGTCTAAGACTAAAAATAAAACTGTACGAGGAAAAAAAGCAAAAGCAAAATAATAAATAATTCCTGAATATAAATTAAGCCCTGATGTTAGCATTAGGGCTTTTTTATATCTTTG
>JABDPH010000255.1 GCA_013042925.1 Eudoraea sp. | reverse complement strand
CTGTAATAGTAGCTCTATTTGAAGAGGTATTTATTACATGGACATCTGCTATACCCGTATTTGAGTTTGTGACTTTTCCTTCTAATTTGTAAAAAAACACGTTTTGTGCAGAGGCACTGGTAACAATCAGAAAAAAAATCAGGAAAAATATCTTATTCCTCTGCATTCATCTGTTTTAAGAAGATATTACTCTGCACAACTAAAAATTCAATGAGTTCAAACTCATTGTCTTTTTTTAATAAGGAGCGGGGTGGAATTTTTTCATCACAATAGATTAAAAAGGCGTCTATTTGATCCTGAGGTATTTTGAGATCTAAGACAAAGAATTCATCGTCATATACCAGCCGTAAGACTTCGCTAACCTTTAAAGGTTCCTGATCTTCACCCGGTTGGTCTTTTTTGGTATTTACAAGGGCCTTAAAGATGTTCACAAAATTAATCCCATCTCTCATGATACCGCGGGTTATTTTGTCCTCTGCAATATTTACAATATCCGTGGACTGGTCGGTTTCATACTCAAACTTTTTGAATTCTTCATTTTGAAGCTCGAGGAATTTCTGCTGATTTTCAGGACTCACCACAACCTCATCAAGTTGTGTAACCTTCTCGTTAACTTCCACCACCAAACGGTTATTATCCAAAATCTGCTGGGTTATTTTGACTACTTCAATCTGATAATTCACAGAAGTAAAAACTATTTCATCATTTAACTTAACCCGTATAGCAAATTCGCCTTTATCATTTGTAATTGTAGCCCTTTGTGAAGTGCTATTAATTACATTTTCATTTGGTACAAGTGAATTTCTGTAAAGAACCTGACCACGCAAAATAACACGTTCATCACTCTGAGAGTTACCTATGGAAATACTAAATAATGCAAAAAGAAAAAGTAATTTAAAATTCATAGGTAACTGTCTTGTATATAGTTTGATCTAATCTATAAAGAAAATGTTTGTTCTTGTCATAAAAAAATTTGACATCATAAAACTTTTGTTAATTTCTGAACAAACTACCTAAAAATCTAAGGCTGACATGCACAATAAATACAGTCATATCAGATAAATTGGGCTATTAAACCTTATAACATATCCTTTTACCCCATAATCAAGTATTTTGGAGTATAAAGTTAGCTAAATGTGGATATAATTCTATTTTTGTTAGTCCCCATTGTGCGAGAATATTAAAGAGATTTACATCTAATGTAACTTAAAAATTTTATTGTCTGAAAAAGCATAATTAAATGGTCAAAATATATGATTTCAGGTAATCTAAAACATACCAAAATGAAAATGAAATTCCTATTAGTCCTGGTAAGTTTTACGCTTTGCAACGTTCTTTCAGGCCAGATTAAAATTGGTGATAATCCTCAAAACATTGATGCTTCCTCTGTTTTGGAATTGGAAAGCTCAACCAGGGCATTGGTAATTACCAGGATTAACACCCAGCAGATGAATACTATAGTTCCGCTGCAGGGCGCTGTAATATATAATACAGATGAGCAATGCTTGTTCTTTTACGATGGCACCTCCTGGCTAAACCTGTGTGAAACGCTTGGCTTATCGTTTTCTGCAGATCCAATTGTAAATCCTACCAGCACCATTGTTATTACTGAAAACGGGGGGAATCGTAATTTTGAGGTTGGAGAAATAACCGGAGCAAACATTGTGGATTTCAGTATCGGTGGTATTGATATTCAGAACAATTCAATTACATCAGATAAACTGGCTCCGGATTCCGTAGGGAGTGAAGAATTGCAAACCAATACAGTAGCAGATGACGAAATTGATTATAACCAGGTAACCCTGAATGATTTTAACAATGATGCCGGTTTTATTACCGGGGCACAAATTGTTAGCCCGGATCCGAACAATTCCATTACTGACAACGGTGGCGCTTTTTATGACAATACCCCAGTGCTAAATGATATCGCTGCAAACGCAGCAGCCATAGCTGCCGATGGGGATAGAGATGATCAAAATGAGTTACAAGATTTAACCCAGGTTTTAGCTACGGGAAATTCAGCGAATGACAAAATTATTAATTTAACAAATCCTACAGATCCTCAGGATGCCGCTACCAAAATCTATGTAGACAATGCTATTACAGGATCAACGCAAACCATTGTAAGTGGAGATTTACCCAATTCTATTAGTACGGGAACTGATGGTGGAGCACTATTCGATTCTGCTCCATTACAGAGCGATATTGATGCCAATACGGCTGAATTATTATTAAAAGAAGATCTTGCAAATAAGTCAACCGATATCAATTTAGGCACTTCTAATACATTGTATCCCAGTCAAAATGCTGTTAAGACATATGTTGATAACCAGGTAGGTGGTTCAGCCCAAAGTATTGGCGAAGTCCTGACAGTAGGAAATGATGCTAGTGCAAATAGTATTATTAATCTAGTTGATAGTACCGATCCAACTTCTGCAGCTACAAGGAGTTATGTGGACAGCCAGGTTTCCAATGGCTCCATCATCTCAAATAACCTTAGCATAACAGGTGGTACTAACGCCCTTTTTGGGAACGTAACGATCGATATTCCTAATGATGCTATTAACGCTGCAATGCTTAATACTGATGTAGCCGGGGCAGGATTATTGCAGAATCCAACTTCCGGAGCCCTTGAAATTGAGCCTGGTACAAATGG
>JABDPH010000240.1 GCA_013042925.1 Eudoraea sp. | reverse complement strand
CATCATTTCTATTGGTAAATGTTTGAATCATGGACACATGACCCAAAACACCTTTATCAACAATATCTCTAGCGGTTTTAAAACTCAATGTTTGCCTATGCTGATGCCCAACCATTAATAGTGCTTTGGACTTTTCCGCCGCTTCTTTAAGTTGGTAAGTTTCTTCAACTGTATGAGTCATCGGTTTTTCCACGTAGGCATGAACATTGTTATCTAGTGCATCAATCGCCATGGGTGCATGCCAGTGATCCGGGGTAGCAATGATAACAGCATCTACCTCCCCACTACGGATCATTTCCTGATGTGTTTTAAATCGTTTCACTTTAAAGGTATCTGTTGAAAAAGAAGATACTACCTTCTCTGCCCGCACATCAAAAACATCACAAACCGCAGTTAATTGAACATTTAATTTTTCCTGATCCAAGAATTCCTGCAACTGTGTGTTTCCAGTTTCTTGTTCCTCTATCTTCATTTCCTCTAACCATTCTTTAGTAGCAAAACCAATGGCACGGCATAACTGTTCTCCTCTAATACCAAAACCAATGATTCCAAATCGTATTGGGGCACCGCCAATAGTTTGTAACTCAGTTGGCAATGAGGGTTGAATATTTAGTTGTTCTAATATTTCGGAACGGTCTTTATTTTTCACAAGTGCATTGGCAGCGCCTGCCCACCATATAGATCCCAGAATAGGGATCCCACCTAAACCTTTTAACATGTCACGTCTTGTCCATTTCATAATTACTGTGTATTAGTTGATTTGCTTGTTCCTTTAAATAGATATGTAAGGCCGAAATATTGACCAGTAGGAAAATTATAAATTACCCAACAAGCAACCAATTCAATAAGGTTCTTGTTGACAAACCAATAACTTCCTTCAACGTTCACTTGTTCTAACCATGGGAAAGGCGGATGTGCAAAATAGTACATGGCCAATAACACAATCCCGGCCAGGGCACCCATTTTCTCAAAGATCCCCAATAAAAGGGTGATCCCTACAAATATCAGTGCCAGCCAATTTAAAGTGTCTACCCAACCTATTAAAGATTCGCCGGTAAGTGCTATAAACAATGATTTAAACGGGCCTTGCGCCGTGGCAAGGTAACCAAAAGCGGTCCAATCCGGATTGAAAAGTTTTATGACCCCTTCATATAAAAAATGCCATCCTATGAGGATGCGCAAAAAGACCATACTTTTCCTAAGTTGGTCATTATTAAATACATCTGTCATTATATAGTTTTAATTAGTTCCCTTTTTACAAAATATCACCTGTATCCTTTACCAGGATACTATTCTAAACGCTATTCAAAACTAGACTTGGCCATTAGTAAATACTATGATTTTTGTCATCTTTCTAGCTCCTTCATAGGTGTTTCAAACATACTAAAATTATACCCTTTTTGCCATTGTTTTTATGGCCTTTACAAAATCATCTAGTTCCTTTATAGTGGTATACACATTAGGAGTAATTCTGCATCCTTGTACATTATTTTGATCTATAGCCACAGTGAATATTTTAAATTCGGTTAAGAGGGTTTTGGCCACGTCCGCCGGTTTCATGGTGGGAATTCCTACATTGGCTATCCCGCAACTTCTATGAGCTTCAATAGGTGTGTTAATGATCACATTGTCGGTATCTCTTAATTGATCGGACCAATACCGTTGTAAAAAGCGCATTCTTTTTTCTTTACGCTCCATTCCTATTAGCTCTAAGTAGTCCATTGCGTCATTAATAGCCAAATCTGTATGTACCGGATGCGTACCTATATGATTTAACCTACGAATATCTTCAGGTTCTCTGTGGTGTTCTGCCAACAATGGCCATATTTTGGAAACATTCCTTTTTGCAACATAAAGAATACCCGCACCTAAAGGGGTGCTTAACCATTTATGCAAACTAGAACCGTAATAATCACAATTTAGTTCGGCTATGTTCACTTCTATATGTCCAACACAATGAGCCCCATCTACCATTACTTCTACCCCATGTTTATGGGCCATATCACAGATCTTTCTAATTGGCATAATTTGGCCGGTTATGTTAACCATATGACATACCATCAGTAATTTTGTTTTGGGAGTTATCTCCTTTTCATATAGAGACACTAACTCCTCGTCAGATGTTGGATGATTAGGTATGGAAACTTTCTTGTTTACAATACCGTGTCGTTTGGCAACCAATTTAAAATGTTCCCGCATGGCTCCATAATCTTGTACTGCATAAATAGCCTCGTCCCCTTTCTCCCATGGAAAGCCCCCAATGATCATATCTAGTGATTCCGTTGTATTTCGGGTGATGATTAATTCATCCGACCCACAACCTACCAACTTGGCCAGCCTACTCGCTATACGATTTTTATTATCCCATTGTACCGTGCGCATGTAATAGGAACCTTCATAATTCACCTTTTCGACATGCTTAATAAATTTTTGAATTGTAGGAATCGGTGCAATATTATAATACCCGTTTTCAAGATTTATATAATCTGGTTTTAGCGCATAATCTATCCGGATTCTTTTCCAAAAATCCTCTTCATTGCTGTAACTATAGGAGCCTACGGGGTTTGCAGTTTTTGCATATGCCTGGTATGGTAAGAACGGCGTAATGGCTGCCACCTGACCCATTCTTTTTAGAAACGATCTTTTATCCATTTGCTTAGGGTTTGTCTAACAAGATAAAAAATAGAATCGTTTTATTCATTTTCAAAATGGTATATTTATTAATTAAACTTTTAAAATAACCTTTTAAGCCAGCGCATGCCTTTATTTATTGTTATCATCGGGATACTTATCCTGTTCTTTCTAATTGCCAGATGCAAACTAAACCCATTTATAACTTTTATCCTCGTTTCATTATTTGTTGGGATTGCCGAAGGAATGGATCTAGAGACCGTAGTTAATTCTATTCAAAATGGAATTGGCAACACGCTGGGATTTCTGGTGATGATTCTTGGATTTGGAGCTATGCTTGGTAAGTTAGTGGCAGATAGCGGAGCCGCACAGCGTATTACCTCCAAATTAGTGGAGCGGTTTGGTAAGAAGCACATTCAATGGGCAGCCGTATTAACCGGATTTATAGTGGGGATTCCCTTATTCTATTCTGTAGGTTTTGTTATTCTGGTACCCTTAGTATTTACAGTCGCGGCGGCAACAGGGTTACCACTTCTTTATGTTGGCTTACCTATGCTGGCATCACTTTCGGTTACACATGGATATCTCCCACCCCATCCTGCTCCAACAGCAATTACTGTAATGTTTAACGCAGATATGGGTAAAACTTTGATCTATGGCATACTTGTAGCAATACCCGCCATCATAATTGCAGGTCCATTTTTTTCACGAACACTAAAACATATAAATGCCACTCCTTTAAAAGAATTTGTGAATCCAAAAATTCTGACCGATGAGGAAATGCCCAGCATGAGAATTAGTGTTTTTACAGCTTTATTACCCATAATTCTGATAGGAGCAGCTACGCTAACCGATTTGTTATTCCCTCAGGACTTTCTATTCAAAGATATTATAGCCTTTGCAGGTAATCCTGTAATTGCTATGCTTGTTTCAGTATTAGTTGCCATTTATACCCTGGGATTACGGCGGGGGAAAAAAATGGGAGAGGTAATGAATTCTGTTACCAACTCTATCTCCGGAATTACCATGGTGTTACTAATTATTGCAGGGGCAGGCGCCTTAAAACAGGTATTAATAGACAGTGGCGTTAGTCAATATATTGCCGATATACTCAAAGATTCTTCATTATCACCATTATTTTTAGGGTGGCTTATTGCTACGGTGATCCGAGTTTGTGTGGGGTCGGCTACAGTGGCCGGACTCACAGCTGCCGGAATTGTTTTACCATTAATTGAGGCCACCGGAGTGAGCCCTGAATTGATGGTCCTGGCCATAGGTTCGGGAAGTTTAATGCTTTCCCATGTAAATGACGCCGGTTTTTGGCTGTTTAAAGAGTATTTTAATTTATCTGTAAAGGATACCTTACGAAGCTGGACACTGATGGAAACAACTGTTGGGGTTGTAGGCCTTTTTGGAATTTTGATATTAAACCAATTTATATAATTATAGCTATGAATAAAACTCCTTCACAACGACTTAAAGAACTTGGCCTGGTTTTACCCCCTCCACCGCCACCTGCGGGTTTATACAAACCTGTACTGGTCATAGACGGGTTTCTCTATATTTCAGGGCAAGGTCCTATGCAAAATGATGGAACCTATATTACGGGAAGAGTTGGGGACGATATGAATCTTGGACAGGCCAAATTAGCTGCCGAGCAAGTAGGCCTTACGATGCTTTCCACTATTCAAACCCACTTTGGAAGTATCGACCAGATTAAAAGGGTGGTAAAGGTTTTAGGCATGGTAAATTCCACCCCCGATTTTGGTCAGCAACCACTGGTAATTAATGGTTTTAGTGAGCTTATGGCCGATATCTTTGGAAGCGATCTTGGAGTGGGTGTTCGCAGTGCCGTAGGGATGATCCTTCCCGGGAATATTCCTGTCGAAATTGAGGCCATGTTTCAACTACACTGAAATAAGTTATTATGAATACGCCAGCGTGGTTTCAAGTAGAAAATACCGATGACATTGTTACTCCGGCATTATTGCTATATCCGGAGAGAATTGAAAAAAATATTCAATTAATGGTGGATATGGTAGGCAATGTTGATCGACTTCGACCGCATATCAAAACCCATAAAACGAAGGAAATAATTGATTTGCAGATGGCCCGTGGCATCCAAAAGTTTAAATGTGCTACCATAGCCGAAGCGGAGCTTTTAGGACAATGCGGTGCTAAAGATATTCTATTGGCCCTACAACCTGTGGGCGCAAATATTGGTCGATTTTTTGAATTAATAGCACGGTTCCCTAATTCCACATTCTCCACAATTGTAGACAATGCAGGAATAATCACAACTATTTCTGAAATGGCATCCTCAAAAAAGATAACCGTCCCATTATTTATAGATCTTAATACGGGGATGAATCGTACCGGGGCAGCACCAAATCAGGATGCTGCCGACTTATGCCAATTAATTTCTAAAAATTCTAACCTTATCTTTCGAGGAATTCATGCCTATGATGGTCATATAAGAAATACGGATATTAAGGACAGGAAAAGAGTTTGTGATGCTGCCTTTGATTTGGTTTCAGACTTTAAAACTACACTAGAAAAGAAAGGAATTACAGTAGCGACTATTGTAATGGGTGGATCCCCTACATTTCCTATACATGCGCAAAGAAAAGACGTGGAAACTAGTCCCGGAACTACTTTGTTATGGGATGAACGTTATGGAACCTCTTTTCCAGACATGAAATTCTTTCATGCAGCCGTTTTACTCACAAGAGTTATCAGCAAACCTTCATCGAATGTCATATGTCTGGATTTGGGTCACAAATCGATAGCTCCGGAAATGGACTTTCCCAGAGTTAAAATATTTGGATTGGAAGACTGTGAGCAAATTGGGCAAAGTGAAGAGCATTTGGTACTCAGCTGCCCAAGTGGCAAAACGGTAGAAGTTGGAGATCTGCACTATGCAATACCGATGCATATATGTCCTACCGTTGCAAAGTATCCAAAAACCCTTCTTGTACAACAAGGGAAAATTGCAGGCTACTGGAAAGTGGCTGCAAGAGACTATAGCCTATCAATTTAATATATGCGTATGCTGATTTTTGATGCACATTTAGATCTTTCAATGAATGCACTGGAATGGAACCGTGATCTTACTCAGGAAGTTGCAGAGATTCGTGCAATGGAGGAAGGGATGGTTGATAAACCCGATCGTGGAAAAAACACGGTCTCTCTGAATGCCTTGAGAAAAGGGAATATTGGTATCTGCGTTGCTACGCAAATAGCACGTTATGTAAAAAAGAGCAATCCACTCCCCGGCTGGAATTCTCCGGAACAGGCATGGGCACAAACACAGGGTCAGTTAGCATGGTACAAGGCTATGGAAGGGATGGGTGAGATGATCCAAATCAAGAATCTCACAAACCTGGAGGATCATTTAAATTTATGGAATAAAGATTCTGATGAAAAGAAGCCCATTGGATATATACTAAGTCTGGAAGGTGCAGATTCTATAATGTCTATTGCCCATTTGGAAAAATCCTATGAACAGGGCTTAAGAGCCATAGGACCTGCACATTATGGCCCGGGAACCTACGCATTTGGAACCGATTCTACTGGTGGGATTGGCACGAAAGGAAAAGAGTTATTGCGAGAAATAGCACGCTTAAACCTTATTCTTGATGCAACCCATCTCTGTGACCAAAGCTTCTGGGAAACAATGGATGTCTACAGTGGTCCTGTTTGGGCAAGTCATAATAATTGCAGAACACTGGTGGACCATAACAGGCAATTCTCTGATGAACAACTACATGAATTAATTAACAGAAAGGCAGTTATAGGAATGGCGCTAGACGCTTGGATGATGGTGCCAAATTGGGTGCGAGGCCAGTCGTCTCCTAAAAAAATGGGCGTCTCATTACATACGATGGTTGACCATATAGATCATATTTGTCAACTTTCCGGGAATTCGCTGCATGTAGGAATAGGAACCGATTTAGATGGTGGTTTTGGAAAAGAACAATGCCCACATGATCTGGATACGATTGCCGATTTACAGAAACTTCCGTCATTATTGGACAAAAGGGGGTACACAGCAAAAGATGTTGAAAATATTATGAGTTTAAATTTTATGACCTTTCTGGAAAACACATGGAGTTGAATAATTAAAAAATCCTCCCAATTTCTTGGAAGGATTTAACTCAAAAAAAAATTGTTGTTCAACGGACTTTTCTAACCAAAGTAGCCATAGTCAAGGATTTAAGGTCCCTAAGTTTATCGATTTCCTGCATAGCATTTTGTTGGGCATCTGTTAATGGTGTATTAGTACCATTAAAAAATTGATCGTAACCGGTATACATATCCACGGTAATATGGCTTGCATATGCTTCTGTAGCGTAACCCATCATATTCCTTAATAATCCCCAATTTGCTCTTCCACCAGCGTCCACATCTTTCTGATGATTTGGTTTGAAGACTTCAGATTCCATTTTCTCATACGCCCCTGACTGCCCGGGTTTTGCTTTCATAAAATTAATAACCGCCAAGGTCCCTATTGGCATATCAAAATTATCATTAGTTGCATCTATTTGCACGAGGTATACT
>JABDPH010000236.1 GCA_013042925.1 Eudoraea sp. | reverse complement strand
AAATGATACATTTAAGGACTTAATACCCGAATATGCAGATACGGAGATCAAGGATGTAACGGTCCTTAAGGCCTTAAGTCATTATGGTAGGTTACCGTCCTGGATTGCCTTTTACCTGGAAACCTTAAATGACAAAAGAAGGCCTTCTCCCGAATTTTATAGAACTAATCCGTCTGATGGCTTTTCCATAAAGGTTACCGACAGGATGTATTTGAAAGACTCTTACCAGGATTCTATTTATAGCCGAATAGGCAGACAAGGACTTAAATCAAATAGATATCGCTATAGCGATGTTCCCTACTACATCTTTAAGAAATACATTGAGGAAACCTATAATTCCGGTTTAGATAATTTAATGGATAATTTCCTTTTCAAGCCCCTGGGAGCAAACCATACAGCGTATAATCCATTGAAAAAGTTTCCAATTAATACAATTGTCCCTTCTGAGGTAGATAACTATTACAGGTACCAGCTTGTTCAGGGATATGTGCACGATATGGGAGCTGCAATGCAAGGCGGGGTAGGAGGGCATGCAGGTTTGTTCAGCAATGCAAATGATGTGGCAAAAATTATGCAAATGTATATTCAGGGAGGCTATTACGGAGGTGAGCGATTTTTAAACCCACGGACTATAGAAAAATTTAATAAGTGTTATTTCTGTGATAAGAAGGTAAGACGAGGTGTAGGTTTCGATAAACCTCAGCTGGAGGACAAGGGCCCTACCTGTGGTTGCGTGTCCAGAAAGAGTTTTGGACACAGTGGATTTACCGGGACTTTTACCTGGGCAGATCCGGAAGAGGAAATCGTATATGTTTTTCTGTCAAACAGGACTTATCCATCAGCTACAAACAGACTTTTGGTGAAATCAGAACTTCGAACGAGGATTCAGAAGGCAATTTATGATTCTCTTATCAATTAGGCAGCAATTTAAATCTTAGATTTGTAGCTAAGAGTAACTGTATCTCTTTATAATGAGTAAGAGACTAATCTACAGCAATTTAAAACAGTTGAATAAATGAAAATAGCTATAGTATGTTATCCAACATTTGGAGGAAGTGGAGTTGTTGCCACAGAATTAGGGATAGCTTTGGCAAATAGGGGGCATGAGATCCATTTTGTTACCTACAGGCAACCTGTTCGGCTTGAATTATTGAGTAATAAAATTCATTTTCATGAGGTGCACGTACCTGAATATCCACTTTTTCATTACCAGCCTTATGAATTGGCACTTTCGAGCAAACTTGTTGATACTATAAAGCTATACGGAATTGAATTACTTCATGTGCACTATGCTATACCTCATGCTTATGCAGGGTATATGGCAAAGAAAATACTGGAAGAAGACGGGATTTATATTCCTATGATTACCACTTTACACGGTACGGATATCACGCTGGTGGGGAACCATCCTTTTTACAAACCTGCAGTAAACTTTAGCATTAACAAAAGCGACGTAGTAACCTCAGTATCAGAAGATTTAAAACAGAAAACAATAGATTTTTTCGATGTTAAAAAGGAAATTGAGGTAATTCCAAACTTTATAGATACTACAAAATACAGTTTAGAATTTACGGATTGCCAGCGAACTCTTATGGCGGATGAAAATGAAAAGATAATCACACATATAAGTAACTTCAGAAAAGTAAAGCATATTCCTGACGTAATTCGTGTTTTTGATGGTATTCAAAAGCAAATACCGGCAAAACTGATTATGGTAGGTGAAGGTCCCGAAAAGGAGCACGCTGAATTTTTATGTGAACAACTAGGAATTACTGATAAGGTTGTTTTTTTAGGGAACAGTAATCAAATAGACAGAATCCTTTGCTTTTCAGATTTGTTTTTACTGCCATCTAAATCGGAAAGTTTTGGTTTAGCAGCTCTGGAGGCAATGATCAACAGGACTCCGGTGATATCGAGTAATACAGGTGGTATTCCTGAAGTAAACATACAAGGTGTAACAGGTTATTTGAGTGATGTAAATGACGTAGATGATATGGTTAAAAATGCCCTGAAAATACTCAGTGATGATTCTGTACTGGCTGAGTTTAAAGAAAATGCATATGAGGTGGCCTTAAATTTTGATATTAAGAATGTATTGCCACTATATGAGGCTTTGTATGAAAAGGCCTATAAGGCTCATTATAATAATACCTACTAGAGATAAAGACTAATGAAAACTCTTATTTTGGCATTAATGATATTAGCGGGAGCTTGTGGAAGCCAAAAAGATAAGTTTAAGGACACTAATTATCAGGCTTCGACAGAAAACCCATTAATGCTTGTGCTAAGTGATAATTATGGAGGCACGGAAACAGAACAGTTAATGGTTATAAGAGATAATAAGGCCTTAAAAAAGTTCTTTACCAAGATAAACATGACCAGAAAGCCGGGACTTCCTGTTCCAGAAATAGATTTTAATAAAGAAATGGTTGTTGTTTATTGCAACGGTAAAACAACAAATATCAATACTCCGGTACTAAATAGGGTGGAGGATAAAGATGATAAAATGGTCTTCTCACGAGGTACGGATTCTAATCAAAAAAAAGATGTTTCTACAGCAGTTTTAATGCCCTTTTATCTATATAAAATGCCACTTACCGAGAAGGAAATTATCCTGGTTAAAGAAGAATAATTCTCAATAGCAATTTCCTGTTTCATATCGAAGATTTATGCACTTGAAAGCAATAAGTAGGATTCCTATGTAACGGGTAGTAATTTTGTATTGTAATAGTCCTAAATCATTACATTATGAAATCCTACGTAACAGTGGCCATTGCTATTCTTCTCTTTGGTACAACTACAATTTACGCACAGGAAGAAATTCAATCAATAGAACAGGAACAACTTCAATCAGATCAGCAGGAAGAGCTCCAATTAACTGCAAAAGACAGTATGGTGGTAAGCTCATGGATGGTAGGTCTGGGTTGGAATTTTGTAAATGATACGGGAAAAAGGTTCAGTAATATTGCCACAGTTAAAGATCAGTGGAATGCCGTGGCTTTTCCCTCCAGAATAAATATAGGACGTTATTTTAGGAGCGGAATAGGTTTGGAAGCAATAGCTACTTATAACAATTATAAGAAAGGAAATATCATAGATGGTATTGTAAACCCTGAGGATAAGGATTATTTTGGTTTTGATACCAGGGTTAGCTATGATTTAAACAAACTGGTAGGCCAGACTGGCTTTTTTGATCCTTATGTTGGAGTTGGAGCAGGCTATACA
>JABDPH010000211.1 GCA_013042925.1 Eudoraea sp. | reverse complement strand
CTATAGAAATAGCCGCCTTTGTAGAGGAGACTAAAAATGATATCGCAGCACGTGAACTAACTTTTGATATTCGTATCGGCATCAATACCGGTCCGGTGGTAGCCGGGGTAGTAGGGACCAATAAATTTGCCTATGATATCTGGGGCGATGCCGTAAATGTGGCCTCCCGCATGGAATCAAATTCCGAAGCCGGGAAGATCAATATCAGTGAAAATACCTATGAACTAATAAAAGACAGTTATGACTGTGCCTTTAGGGGAGAAATTGAAGTAAAAAACAGGGGGAGTCTAAAAATGTATTTTGTGGAGGGACAAAAAAGTAGTATCCCCGCTTAAATTATGAGGCTTCCGTATTACATCTTTGTATTGGGTTTCATTTGCCAGTTAAGCGCACAACAGACTTTTGAACCGGGTAAAGTAATCGATTCTATTCCGGTTTCTAATACCGCCAATGAAACTTTTGCGCTTTACCTGCCCACCTCCTTTGAGCCTTCAAAAGAGTCCCCTATCCTTTTTATTTTCGATCCCGGTGGGAGGGGAAGGATAGGGGTAGAAACTTTTATAGAGGCCTCCGAATCTTATGGTCATATTCTGGTCTGTTCAAATGATTCGAGGAATGCGCCTTATGAGCGTAATTTTTACATAGCTGCTAACCTTTTTGATCATATATTTTCACGGTTTACCATTGATAAAGATCAAATGGTTCTTGCTGGTTTTTCAGGAGGGTCCAGATTGGCCTGGGCCATCGCCCTTGCTGCCGGTAATCTAACAGGGGTAATTGCATGTGGTGCAGGATTATCTGAAGCATCACATGCTATGCTTAAAGAACATGAATTTTCATATGCAGGAATATGTGGCAATAGGGATATGAATTTTGGAGAAATGCTGGATGTGAAAACCTATCTCACAAATAAAAACATTAGCAATACACTATTTACCTTTAATGGAGGTCATGATTGGCCTCCTCGTGCAGACATTAACCGGGCCTTTGAATGGCTGGCCATTGAGTCTCATATTAAAGGAAAGAAAGTAAAAACAGAAGAAGAACTTCAAAAAAGCTATAGGCTTACTTATGAATTCGCTAAAAAATCTGAAGCAGAGGGAGATTTACTAAAAGAGGTAGAAAATTATGAGCGTATTTATAGTACTTATGCTTCTTTATATAAACTGGATACGATTGCGACACACCTGAATCTCCTTAAAAAGAAGAGTGCCTTCAAACGGGCATCGAAGTCCCGAACCAAAGCACTGGCGGAAGAGAAGGAATGGACCCGAATCTTTTATGAACGCTTCAATTCAGACTACAATCAACCCCAAAATGCAGATATGGCCTGGTGGAACAAAAAACTAACCCAACTTAATAATAAATATGCTAATGCAGAAATTGAATTTCAACGAATGCTTGAGCGGGTACAGTTTAATCTATTCGCAATAGCCTATTCAAGAACAAATTCTCTGATTTACAAGTCTAGTGAGGAGCAAAAAATATTCTGTATCGACTTGGGTAAACTTGTTTCCCCGGATTGACTTTTTGTGGTATTGTAATTTGACTTGTCCGGGTTAGATGAACAACCGTTTATAATCAATCTCATTGCTAATTGCTAAAATAATTATCTTAGCACTAGGTATGACAAGAGATTTTATAGAAATAAATGACTTCATAGTACTTTTGGAATATGCAGATTCTAAAGAGGAGATTATTGATAGCTGCGGTTTTGATGAAGCTGTGATTGCTTTTGCATTTTATGGTGCAGGCAACGTAGATCTAAAGGTAAAATACGGTGCTCATCAAAAAAGCTATAACAATACCAAGGGGCTGGCCATGTCTTTTTTTGCCAATGAGAATGTTAAGTTTATACATACTGTTTCAAAGAATAAAAAACTGTCTTGTGTAGTCATTTTGTATAGTCTAAAGAATTTAAAAGCACTACCAGATAGTGAACGCGAAGTCTATTCACAGTGTGTTAATGAGCTTATAAATCCTGGTAGTGATTATGTGGAGGGCCCAACTTTCTATATGGACCATAACATGCAAAATGCGGTCGATAAAATTTTTGCAAACACTTACGAAGGCGCGGCCAGGTCCCTATTCTTAAGGAGCCAGGTTACAGAATTAATAGCACATTTTTTTGCCAAAGTTTCAGGTTCAGCCAAAGACAAAACCAAAACAATAAAGGACACTGAAAGGCAAAAGTTATATGAAGCCAAAGAAATACTTACTAAGAATATGGAGACCCCTCCATCTATAGCTGAACTTTCGAGACTCATAGGATTGAATGATTTTAAACTCAAAAAGAGTTTCAAGGAATTGTTTGGTTTTCCTGTTTACAAATACCTGCAAAATGAACGTCTTATAAAGGCTCATGAGCTTTTAAGCTCTAAAGAAGTTACCATACAAGAAGCAGCATGGTCCGTAGGCTATGAAAGCCTGAGTTCTTTCTCGAATGCCTTTATCAAAAAATATGGTTTTAGACCAAGTGAGGTAAAGTCATAATC
>JABDPH010000228.1 GCA_013042925.1 Eudoraea sp. | reverse complement strand
GGCTTTCCAGTGACCGTTCCGCATGCCGTCAAATCCGTAGCGCATAAGTACTCCGGAATCTAAAACGTCCTTGACTTCATTTCTTTCTTTATCTCCAAATAGTTCAAAACCTGGCATAGTGATCGTTGATTTTATATGTTATTGATTTCTATTTTGTTTTATTCAAATACTGCGCCTAAGATATATAAATAATGCTATTCCCTATATCGCGTCTGACTTTCTTTAACCCGGAAAACATATCGTCCTCTGCCCTACATCCTATAGGAAGAACAAGCACAGAACTTAGTCCTTTTGAACTTAGATCTAATAATTCATCATAACGTTCAGGAAGAAACCCTTCCATTGGGCAGGCATCCAGTTGTTCTGCAGCACAAATTGTAAGTAAATTTCCCATGGCAAGATAGGCCTGGTTGGTAGCCCATTGGTGAATTTCATTAGAATCCATTTTGGAAAATTCACTTACTAATGCATCTTTAAATGGTTCTAAAACAGAATCACTTGTACCCCTGACTTTCTTTACTTTATTAAAATAACCAGAGATATATTCGGAATCAATATTCTTTTCTATACAGAAAATAAGAAGATGCGAAGCCTGTGCAACCTGTTGCTGACCAAACGAATATTGAACTAGTTGTTCCTGTAATTCCTTGTTATTTAGTATCACCATTTTTATGGGTTGCAACCCATATGACGTAGCGGTAAGATTAAACGCTTTCTTTATTGTCTCCAGCTTAGAAGCTTCGATTTCTTTAGAAGAATCAAACTTTTTTACCGCATAACGCCATTCCAAATCTTTAATTATATCTGCCATTTATCTTTTAATTAAAAAACCATAATTTGATTGCCATGATTATGACCATAATTACCAAAAACATCTTCACATAGCCATCTCCTTTACCCACTGATATTCTGCTGGAAAGCCAGGCACCTGCACCATTCCCAATAGCCAGTATCAAACCAACCTTCCATATCACCTTATCATTATAAATAAAGACAGCGAGAGCGGATAGGGTATATATAAATACAACGGCCACCTTGGTAGCATTGGCCCTTACCAGGGACATATGATTAAAATAATGCAAAAACAAGAGAATTACGAACCCAATTCCTGCATTGATAAACCCGCCATAAATTCCAATAAAAAAGAAAACCAGAACCCCTACCCATAAATACTTACCGGTAAGTCGTTCTGAAAGATCCTGCATACTAATTCTGGGCTTGAAAACAATTATCAATACCACAGCGAGCATTATAATCGCCAAAATTTTATTGAAGGTATCACCTTTAATATCCACAGCGATGCTTGCACCCAAAATAGATCCAAAAAGTGCCGAGATGCCCAAATAAATATTGAAAGGAAAGGTAGAAACCCCCTTACTTTTAAATCCGGCTACACCAATTGCAGTCTGTATTGCAATTGCCACCCGGTTCGTACCATTAGCAACGCTGGGCGGTAATCCCAAAAAAATTAAAAAAGGCAATGAAATTAAGGATGCCCCGCCCGCGACGGTATTTATAAAACCTACAACAAATCCAACCAGTATGAGCAGTACATAATGATACCATTCTTCCATTGGGCAAAAATAAGATGTCATAAATTAATAATACCATAAACCGTAGAAGAAAATCGACAACAAACTTTTTAAGGTATCAAAAAGGTTAGTATATTTGCGCTCGCCTTAAGGGAGGAATGGCAGAGTGGTCGAATGCACTGGTCTTGAAAACCAGCGAGGGTCACACCTCCGGGGGTTCGAATCCCTCTTCCTCCGCAATCAAGCGTAACTTGAAAAACAGCTTGGAAAGATAAATCCCGCTAAGTTCTACTTAAGCGGGATTTTGTTTTCAAGATGTCCATCCTTAAAAAGGATGGCAAGTTACATTTGCAGAATGGGGCAATAGGGATGCACGAAGTGAATCCCAACAGGATTGGAAGTTACATTTGCACGATCGGTGCTTTTAGGGATGCACGAAGTGAATCCCTTTTGGAATTTGGTGGTTGAGGGATCAAAAAACAGTCAAGCGCCAGCTTGTGTTGGTTTTTATGCATGCCCAGGATTATTTTTTAGGGATGCACCAAGTGAATACCTTTTAGAATTCGATATAAGGGATCATTGAAAATAATCCGAGTTCCTTCACTTCAAGACCTTGTAATTCCAAAATATAAGTCTTTCAAGTGCCATTATAAGATTGTTGCATATTAGCCAAATCTCTTCAGCTTTCTTGTGTTTTTAATATTCCAATTATTGATCTGTAAGAAATCAAAATAATATAAATAATTCAAAGAAACTATATCACAAATTGCCTGGAAGCTAATAAAAGGTAGCAGTTGGCCTAATACCACATTAGAGATAGGGGTCATCTTTTTTCCTTTTCCGTACTTCTTTTGCGGGTATTCCATAAACAACCACTCCATCTCCAACATCGTGATAAATCAAGCTGGCGGCACCTACTACACTGAATGATCCGATCTTTCGTCTATTTAATACGTTAGCACCTATGGCCACAGCCGAGCAAGTGCCAACCTGAACACTACCTCCAGTAATCGCTCCTGGGCCTAGACTTGAAAATTCACCCATACATGAGTCATGAGATAACCCAGATTTAAAAGCAAGATAACAGTGATCTCCTATGATACAATCATTATTTACAGTTGCCCCGGCGGCTATGATACATCCAGGTCCTATTTGTACACGAGAGCCTATATTAGCTGCCGGATGTTTTATTGTCACAAACTCAAATAGTGGTAAAAGATTATTTATTTGTTTTACAACTTTTAGCCTACCGTAATTGTCTCCAATGGCAATAACACCTTTATTAATATTGAATTTTCGAGAAATTTCAGAAAGTCTTTCAATGGGGCCAAGTATTCCATAACCAGCAACTTTAATCCCTGGATTTTTAAAAGAGTCGAGTATTCCAGAAATGTCATACTTTCCTTCCTTTTCAATTATGTCAATGGCTAATTTAGCCTGAAGACCTCCTCCAAAAATGAATATCTTTTCTTTAACCATAAAAAAATTATATAATAAATCTTCTGTTTGTTAGTGTCAATTTTAAAGAAAAAACCTCGATTTTCCTAAGCCAAATAGAATGGATCTGGACGTGTATGAAGTTCCTCAAATTGTACAAGCTGAGGTTCTTCTAGTTTTTGAGGAATACCCTTTTTAAAAGCCCATTCCCCTCTATCAGAGTTTTCGGCCTTTACATACCCATTCAGGTAGGTCTTACGGTCAATATTGGAATAGTTTGGAGGCGAACCATGGAGTAAATAAGGATGCCAAATAGCCAAATCTCCCGGATTCAAAATCACCTTTACAATAGGAAGTTTATCAACGCCTATTTCCCGAAGGACTTCATTAGAAATATTTTCTTGAAAGACACTTTTGTTTGTGAAGTATTTTAAATCACCAAGTAAGTGACTTTTTTCCACAAATATCAGGCACCCATTATCCTCTCGGTGAGGATCGATTGCCAAAGCACACTGGACAAAGGAACTACCCAATTCGCGATAAGCTGATTCAGGTCTTCTAAATCGTGAATCCTGATGATACC
>JABDPH010000227.1 GCA_013042925.1 Eudoraea sp. | reverse complement strand
GCTTTGCCATTTCACGCCAGGCCTGTTCTCTTTCACTACGAGCGAGTTTAGCTGCACTGATTTCTAATTCATCAATCATAGCATTATATGAATCTATAAGTTTTCCTATTTCATGCCCAGGATTCTTAATAAGTATTTTTTCATTTCTTTTTGTAAGGTCAGTTTGAGTAATCTTATCAGAAATTGTCTGTAAAGATCGGGTAATGTACTTTGTAACAAAATACGCCAGAACGATTGCGATTACCAACATAAAAAGATAAACTAAAGACAATCGGATCAGGAATTCTTTGAGTTCCATATCGTTAAGAGTATTGTCCTCATAATATGGCAAATTTAATATACCAATTGGTTTAAATTTTTCATCATTTATGTAGGTATATGAAGCCTGGTATTTATCGCCGGCAGCAGTATCTTCAAGTATATAGCGCTTATCCACTGCATTTGAAAGCTTTTCAATTATCTCCGAATTCAGGTGAAGGGAAATGGAATCATTTCTGAATCTTGGTTTTGAACTCTTGATTAAATTCCCCTTAAGGTCATAAATATTGAAATTAAGGTTCTGGACATCGGCAATCCTGTAAATTTCATCTTTAAATATTAGCGCAAGATTTTCTGTAGTTACCGGATAGGTAGTTTCCTGCAGGGTATAAGCAATACTCTGTTTAATCTGACCTTCCTTACGCTCCAAACGGACCTGGTGATAATCCTTAGATTGCTCTCTATATTGGTAAATAGTAACTCCCGCTATTAATACCGATGCTATAAGCACCAGTAAAATCATAGTGACGAAAATTCGGGATCTAAGGGATAACTTTTTAAACAAGGACTCCTGATTTGAGTCTAAAGATAGCAATAATCAAGCCAAAGCAGCCAATGAAATTTTCCTGATTAAACAGATTTAAGCATCAGGATTCTTATCTCTAATCCTCTTGTATAAGCGAATACCGAGCATTAGAAGAATGCCAAGAACAATAAGTCCCAATACTCCAAATATCCAATTGAAAGTACCTTTCAATATAACCAAAAACGTAACCGCAAACAGAATTACTGTGGCTCCTTCGTTCCAAATTCTCATGAAATTGGAAGAATATTTTATTTCATCGCGCTGCAACTGTAGGTATATCACATGTGTTTTCATATGATAAACTATTAGCAATACTACGAATGCCAATTTAATCAGCATCCAGGGTTGTTCTAACCACCCCGGTATTATGAGTAATAACCAGATTGCAAAGACAGTACATAAAACGGCTGACGGCCATGTAATTATATACCATAAACGTTTTGTCATCAGTTTAAGTTGATCAGAAAGTATTTCTTTATCAGGAGAAGGTTTATCCGCTGCTTCAATATGATAAATGAATAATCTGGGTATATAAAATAAGCCGGCAAACCATGTTACTACAAATATTAGATGCAGTGCTTTAATATAATTGTAATATTCCTCCATTATTTCTTATATCTGATTGCTCCAATACCAGCCTCCCATAGCTTTTTATTATAGTCCGGAAGCTCTTTTTCTAAAAATTCTTTCCCTTGCATTTTTAATTGCTCCCATTGCTTATCTAATTCGCTTTTACGAACCCTGTTTGAAGTATTAACCCTTGGTATTGTACTATTGGTTTCGTTTATGAGAAACAGGTATTCCGCGGTAAATTTATTTGGAAAATTTTCTACATCGTCGTAAGCTTTGGATTTTCGCTGAATCATATCCTCATCCCATTGGTTTAATTTATTATATAGGGCTATCCCAGCCTTCTTAAGATCATTATCTTCCAGATCATTTATGATGTTTTTAAGTTGTGTCTTGGCACTAAAAAGTGTATTAACCATCAGATGCATTTGGGTTACATTTTCCTCCATTTCGGTCATAAATGAATCGTAAGCATCATACTGTCCCGGCTTAGTTTCGAAACCCGGTGTTTCGAGGATATTTGCTGTGGTACTTATTGTTTTATCTCCCATCTGTAATTTTAAAGTGTAGGTTCCCGGTGGTGCCATATGGCCTCTGAAGTTAGCTTCGATATATGTATCCGGGATGCCCGGAATTATTGGATAAAGCATATCCCATACAAACCTGTTTAACCCTTCATCTCTTGAAAGAACAGGTGCCGGAGGAGGACCACCGCCATTGTGCTTTATATAATTTGGGTCTTTTTTGGAGCTAAACTTTCGAATAAGCTTGCCATCTTCATTAAGTATTTCCAGCGTTATCTCTTCAGCTTCAGAACTCTTGGGTAATTCATAATACAGAACCACACCATTTGCAGGGTTGACTCCGTGAAATGGATTTGTTCCTTTAAAACTACTAGAATTATTACTTAAAGGGCTATCCCAGGATCCGTTGTATGAATCCTCGGGCTTCATTATTCCAAAATCACTGTTTTGGGTGTTGTACTGGGCAAGTGCACCTCGGTCATCTAAAATCCAAAAAGACCTTCCTGAAGTGGCCACAATTAAATCGCCCTGATGTACCATCAAATCTGTAATCGGAGTAATAGGTAAATTCAGTTGAAAAGGTTCCCATGAAGCTCCTCCATTCCATGATATATAAATTCCTTTTTCGGTTCCTGCATAAAGAAGGTTTTTGCGCGAAGCATCTTCCCGAACTACTCTTGTAAATGACCCGTAAGGGATTCCCGAACTAATATTTATCCAGTTTTTACCGTAATCTGTGGTCTTGTACAGGGCTGGAGTATAGTCATTGAACTTATAACGCGTAGTTGCGATATAGGCCGTAGCCGGGTCATGGGGAGAAACATCAATAGCGTTGACCAAACACTCCCTGAGACCTCTAGGAGTGACATTTTCCCAGGTGTCTCCACCATTCCTTGTCAAATGTACAAGACCATCATCACTTCCTGTCCAAAGCACTCCCTTTTCATGAGGCGATTCAATCATATGGGCAATTGTACCATAATTTTCAGCACCTACCGCCTCAACGGTATAAGGCCCACCTCCTTTACCTTGTTTGTCGTCCATATTACGGGTTAGGTCTGGAGAAATTTCCTCCCAGTTAAGACCTTTATCTCTAGTTCGCAAAACTAATTGGGCACAATGATAAAAAGTGTCGGGTTCATGCTGTGATCGTATTAATGG
>JABDPH010000223.1 GCA_013042925.1 Eudoraea sp. | reverse complement strand
AACTAATTTTGGCGTGAATAAAGGAGAAGGTTCTTTTATTACTAAAACCGGTATATCAGAAGAGCGCACTACTTTTTCTGTATTGGAGCCAACAAAAATTTCACTAACCCCGCTTGCCCCATGTGAGCCCATAATTATCAAGTCAATATTTTTTTCCTTGGCCACCTGATTAATCTCACTGAATATCTTATAGTTTTGGACCATTTCGGTAACCTTAACACCTTTCAAAAATGGTTTGTTTAAAAAAGTTTCATAACGCTTCTTGGCCAGTTTCATATAGAAGTGAGCCTCTGCGGCTTCTTCAGATTCACTTTTGGTGAAGTAGGCTTCAGAAAGACCCATCATGTGAAGTACAATAATCTCTGCACTAAAATCCTTGGCCAGTTTAGCAGCAACTTCAAGCGCATATGCTGCATGCTCCGAAAAATCTACCGGGACTAATATTTTTTTCATGGTTGTATAATTATAATATTTTATTCAATACTTCTTAAAGATTTCCTTTCTCTTTTTGAGCTGGTTTTCTAATTCCTTTATTGTAGTGGCGGCGGCCTTTTCAAAATTATCCTGATTAGATTTTGCAAATAATCTGGGACCGGGTGCACTTAGTTGTATTTCGCATATTTTGCCTGAACCGGTTGGGTCATTTTCTAATTTAAAAAAAACATCTGCCTTAATAATCCAATCATATTTATTTGCCAGTTTTTCCAATTTAGAAGTTACAATTGCGCTCATAGATTCACTTGTTGGCATTTGAACATATTGAATATTTATCGTCATAATAGAATATTTAGATTTTAGATTAAAGATCGCACGGAGTATAATGTTAAACTATGACATTTGTCATTGTTGACAGGTGTTGGTCATAATTATACCAATACACCTTCCTCTAATTTAGAGATACTAATTAACCTGACCAAAAATCAATAAGAAATCGGGTTATATCCTGCCCTGATTACTTTCTTTCAGCAAAAAAACAAGAACACCCAAAATGATTACATTTTTAATAATATACTGCCCCAGAAGAGTAAGACCAAAGGGTGCTTGTGAGAATATAAGATCCGGAAAAAAAAGAAATGGTAAGAAAGTCAGAATAATATGGATCAATGCCAGCTTTAAGGCAAATTTCACAAAAAGGTGGCCTATTAAGAACAATCCTATTAAGGTTTCCCAAACTGCAAGTAAAATAATGGATATTTCGGGAGTAAGAATTCCAAATGTCAACTGCTCAATGGTTGCCTTGGCAATATCCTCAGCAGGACTTACCCCTGCAAAGAATTTGAGCATCCCGAACCACAGATATACAATACCTATGCTTACCGAAATGAAGTTGATTTTTGTTCTTCTATAAATTAGGCGAGCTACTAATTCCTTCATCTTATTTCAAAAAAAGCTAAACTAAGGTTTCTAAATTGTATAAAAAGTGACAAATGTCATTTTTCTCTTATCAATTTAACCTTATAAGAAGTCTTTTGAAGTTGATAAAGACTTAGATAATTTCTGTGCTGTAAACTAAAATTAAGGGCAGCAATACTTAAGTATTCTCAATTTGTTTACGATCCATAAAACTATTCTTAGTGCCAGAATACTAAAATGGCAATGATCAAAGTCATTCTTTTATTTACTTAATGCGCTTAGCTTTGTTTTTGTATGAAAAATAAATGCTTAAATACATTGGTTGTAGAGAATTCAAAGGTACAGCAGACTATTATATGTAAGCTGGTACAGAATCATGAAGACCTGCATTTGTCGGCCATATGCGACAACGCCATAGATGCAATCAGAATTATTAAAAATCACAAAATTGATTTAATTCTACTCGATATTGAAATGCCCCATATAAATGGTTTTGATCTTCTTAAGTCTTTAGATAAAAATATTGAGATCATAATTATTACAGCTAATCCAAATCATGCTCTTAAAGCATTCGACTATGGTGTAACCGATTATTTATTAAAACCTGTAAAAATCGATCGATTTTATAAAGCTGTTAAGAAAGCATCTATTAATTATGGTAAAGTCTGCGAGCCTGTGGAAGAAGGGGAATTTTTAATGGTGAGGAGCAACATGAAAAATAGGAAGATCAATATAAAAGAAATTAAATGGGTGGAAGCACTTGGTGATTATATAAAAATTATCACCGAAAATGAGAACCTGATAGTACTAAGTTCTATGAAATCAATTTCTGACAAACTACCTAGTGATCGATTTCTTAGGATTCATAGATCATATATTGTAAATTTAAACAAGGTAGAAAAATTCGGATGTACAAGTGTGGAGATAGATAAACACCAACTACCCATGAGCAGAAAGCAAAAACCAAAACTTGAATTGCTTTTGGAGAAGGTAGATATTTAGCAAGTTAAATTATACCAGATAACTCAAAATAAACTTGATGAGATGCATTCCTTTTTCGTATAGATTACTTTTTAGCTTACTCTTTATTTCTGTCTTTACAGGCTGTAATGATGGTCAGGAAAAGATACTACCCTCAGAAGTAACCATCACAGAATCTGTTTATTCATCAGTAACAATTCAGCCAGATAGCCTTTACCAGGTATACGCCGCTGTAGGAGGCATTTTGGATAAAAATTTCGTTGACGAAGGTGATACCCTGGCCAAAGGCACACCAATAGCTCAAATCATTAACAACACCCCAAAGCTAAACACCGAAAATGCAAAACTAAACCTGGAATTGGCAAGAGAGAACTACAGCGGGAGTAATGCTATAATAAGAGCCCTGATAGATGAAATTAAAGCAGCTGAACTTAAATATAAAAATGATTCTGTTAATTTTGCACGACAAAAAAATCTCTGGGAACAAAATATTGGATCAAAAATAGAATATGAAAATCGCAAACTGGCATATGAATTATCAAGTAATAACCTGAATTTGCTTAAAGGAAATTTCGAGAGAACTAAGTCAGAATTAAAAACAAAATTAAGACAAGCAGAAAACAACTATCAGACCTCTTTAATCGCTACAAAAGATTTTACGGTAAAAAGTAAAATTAACGGCAAACTTTACGCGCTTTATAAAAAGCAGGGCGAGATAATTAATTCTATGGAGCCCATTGCTGCTGTAGGGAGTGCAACTGATTTTGTAATTGAAATGTTAGTCGACGAAGTTGATATTGTGAAGTTGAAAATTGGCCAAACAGTATTGATAACTCTTGATGCCTACGGGACAAAAGTATACACCGCAGTTATAAGCAAAATTTATCCGAGAAAAGATGAGCGGTCCCAGACTTTCAAAATCGAAGCACTTTTTACAGACCCGCCTGAAATACTGTATCCGGGATTGGCCGGAGAAGGTAATATTATTGTTTCCCAAAAAGAAAATGCCCTGACTATTCCCAAGGAATACCTTATTGGTGAAAACAAAGTGAAAACGGAAGAAGGCGTTGTCGAAATTGTAACAGGAGTAGAAGACATGGAACGCGTTGAAGTTCGATCTGGTTTGGATGTGAATACTTACGTATTAAAGCCGGAAGAATGACTAACTGGAAGTTAATAATAAGTATTGCCAAAACACATCTGTTAACCAAGATGAAGTCTACAGTAACTGCCTCTCTCGGCGTTACATTTGGTATTGGAGCCTATATTACATTGGTAAGTTTTATGACCGGTTTAAATGGAATGTTAGATGATCTTATCCTTAATCAGACTCCTCATATACACATGTTTAATGAAATTGAACCTTCGGCAGAACAACCAATTTCCTTATACGACAAATTTGACGACGGCTTCAACGTGGTACATTCCATTAAGCCTAAGCAGAGCCAACTCAAAATACATAATGCACTTCCCATATTACACTATTTAAAAGATCAGGAAAATGTGAAAGGTGCAACACCACAACTCCGGTCGCAGATATTTTACTTGTCCGGTTCCATAGAGCTAGGAGGTAATCTCGTAGGTGTAGATATAATGGAGGAAGTACGACTTTCAAATATTCAGGATAACATTGTGGAGGGTAGCCCGGAGGCGCTTAAAAATACAGACAATGGAATTTTACTAGGATCAGGGCTGGCTAAAAAAATGTCATTAAATGTTGGGAACCGTATACAGGTTAGCACCGTTAAAGGGACCGTTTTTCCATTAAAGATAGTTGGCATCTATCAGAGCGGAATTGCTGAAATAGATAATGTTCAAAGTTTTGCGAATCTTAAAACCGTTCAGAGAATACTTGGAGAGGCAGAGAATTATATTACCGATATCAATATTAAACTATTCGACCTATCAGAAGCTCCAACCATGGCCAGGCAACTGGAAAGGCAGTTTAAAATTAAAGCAACAGATATTAATGAAGCAAATGCTCAGTTTGAAACGGGTAGCAATATCAGAAATATAATTACCTATGCAGTTTCAATTACTTTGCTCATTGTGGCCGGCTTTGGAATCTACAATATTCTGAATATGCTTATTTATGAAAAAATGAAAGATATAGCAATCCTTAAGGCAACGGGGTTTTCGGGAACAGATGTTCAGCTTATATTTATGAGTCAGGCTATGATAATTGGCGTTGCGGGTGGATTTATTGGATTGATAATCGGATTTTTTTTATCAAGGGTTATCGATAATATCCCATTCGAAACCGAGGCATTACCAACTATTAGTACATTTCCTGTAAATTATAATCCTGGCTATTATTTTATCGGAATTACGTTTGCCCTTATTTCTACATTTATTGCCGGCTATTTACCCTCTAATAAAGCTAAAAAAATAGATCCTGTGCGAATTATTCGGGGAACCTAATTCACAATTATGGGAACGGTACTGGAAACAAAAACTATTAACAAGTATTTTAGAAAACCTGTAGATTTTCATGTCTTAAAAGATATCAGCTTTAGTGTTGAAGAAGGAGAATTTGCCTCTATTATGGGCAAATCGGGTTCGGGAAAATCAACTTTACTTTATATTCTTTCCACTATGGATACCGACTATGAAGGTGAGTTGTTTTTAAATGAAGAACTCGTAACCGGTAAACCGCATAAAGAATTGTCGCAAATCAGGAACAGGCATATTGGTTTTGTATTTCAATTTCATTACCTGCTGTCGGAATTCACAGTGCTGGAGAATGTAATGCTTCCGGCTAAAAAATTAGCCTCTAAATCCTATCAGGAAATTGAACACGACGCAATGGAGAAACTTAATATGC
>JABDPH010000219.1 GCA_013042925.1 Eudoraea sp. | reverse complement strand
GACTACGAGAAATTGATTTTTGAGATCGTTACCGATGGCTCAATTCATCCAAAAGATGCATTAACAGAAGCAGCTAAAGTACTTATACATCATTTCATGTTGTTTTCGGATGAGCGTATCACTCTTGAAGCTGATGAAATTGCTCAAACAGAGACCTATGATGAAGAGTCGCTGCATATGCGTCAGCTTTTGAAAACTAAACTGGTTGATATGGATCTTTCCGTCAGGGCATTAAATTGTTTAAAAGCGGCGGAAGTAGATACATTAGGTGATTTGGTTTCGTTTAATAAAAACGATTTAATGAAATTCAGGAACTTTGGTAAAAAGTCATTGACAGAGTTGGAAGAGCTTGTAATAAATAAAGGCCTCAATTTTGGTATGGATCTATCAAAGTACAAATTAGATAAGGATTAATTTATAGCTAAACACGGGACTTGTCCTGGAATTAGTAAGAATTTATATAAGTAACAATGAGACACGGTAAAAAAGTCAATCATTTAGGAAGAAAGTCGGCACATAGAAAAGCTATGTTGGCTAATATGGCTTGTTCTTTGATTGAACATAAAAGGATTAATACAACTGTGGCAAAGGCTAAAGCCTTAAAGCAGTTTATAGAGCCATTAATTACTAAATCAAAAGCTGAGAATAATCAGACCACCGAAAAAGGAACACATAACAGGCGTATCGCATTTAAGAATTTAAGAGATAAGTATGCGGTTACAGAATTATTTGGAAGTGTTTCCGACAAGGTAGGTACGCGGCCAGGTGGCTATACCCGAATCATTAAATTGGGTAATAGACTTGGTGATAACGCAGATATGGCAATGATAGAACTTGTGGACTATAACGAGATTTACAATGCCGGTAAGACTGCTAAGAAGAAAACTACCAGAAGAAGTAGACGAGGTAAAAAGGCTGATCAGACAGTAGTTGAAAAAGCTACTGAAAGTGTAGTTGAAGAGGCTGTGGAAGAAGTAACGGAGGAGATTAAGGAAACTGAGGCTGCGGCAACAGAAGAAGCCACTCAGGAAGTTGAGGAGGTTAAAGAGCCAAAGGCAACCGAAGAAGAAGTTTCAGAACCTGAAGCTACAGAACCAGAAGATTCTGAATCTGAAGAAAAGAAAAATGATTCCGAAGCATAAATTGTTTATAAAATCTTTAATAATTAAAAAAGGATAGACCTAAAAGTCTATCCTTTTTTTTATGTTTATTTGTCAAACTTAATCTTATAGTACAATATGAAGTATCAATCTAAAAAGAAAGCATTATTATTATTGGAAGACGGAACTATTTTCTATGGTAAGGCTGTAGGTAACAATGAAGGGACTGCATATGGAGAAGTTTGTTTTAATACCGGGATGACGGGATATCAGGAAATATTCACGGATCCCTCATATTTCGGTCAACTCATGGTTACTACTAATGCGCACATAGGTAATTACGGCACCAATATGGATGAAGTTGAGTCTGCTTCTGTTAAAATAGCAGGGTTGATATGCAAAAATTTTAGTTATGAGTATTCAAGACCAAGTGCAGATCATAGTCTGGAGGAGTTTTTAGACAAAAGCAATCTATTTGCCATCTCCGACGTGGATACGAGAGCTCTGGTGAGCCATATCAGGGATCAGGGTGCCATGAATGCCGTAATCTCAACAGAGGTTGAAGACATTGAGAACTTAAGGAAATCCTTGAATAAAGTACCAAATATGGAAGGTTTGGAACTTGCTTCAAAAGTATCAACGAAGAAACCTTATTTTTATGGAAACGCTGATGCCCGGTATAAGATAGCCGCATTGGATATTGGAATAAAAAACAATATTTTAAGGAATCTTGCCAAAAGAGATGCATACATTAAAGTTTATCCTTACAATACTACCTTTAAGGAAATGAACGATTGGCAACCTGATGGTTTTTTTATCTCCAATGGTCCTGGAGATCCGGAACCATTGCATGAGGCTGTGGAGGTTGCCAGAGAGATCATGGCTAACAATTATCCGTTATTTGGAATTTGCCTTGGTCACCAGGTAATTGCCCTGGCCAATGGTATTTCTACTTATAAAATGCATAATGGTCATAGAGGGATAAATCATCCGGTATTAAACCTGTTGACTGGAAAAGGAGAAATTACTTCTCAGAATCATGGTTTTGCAATAAGCAGGAAAGAAACAGAGGCTAATCCACAAATTGAAATCACCCATGTTCATCTTAATGACAAAACGGTAGCTGGGATAAGGGTAAAAGATAAAAATGTTTTTTCAGTTCAATATCACCCTGAAGCAAGTCCGGGTCCCCATGATGCGGATTATCTTTTCGATCAATTTTTTGAAATGATCGCATCAACCGTTAATAAAGATACCTTGGTTTAAGGAATTGTTATATTACGGACTTTATAAGCTTTAATATAGGGTTACGTCTAACAGCCTTTTGTATCTTTGCCAAATAATTCAACCTAAAAATTTAATACTATGAGTACCATAATTGATGTGCATGCCAGACAGATTTTGGATTCGAGAGGAAATCCAACTGTAGAAGTAGATGTTATAACCGAAAATGGCGTTTTGGGACGTGCAGCTGTTCCTTCAGGGGCATCCACAGGCGAACACGAAGCTGTTGAATTACGTGATGGAGGAAAAACCTTTATGGGTAAAGGTGTAAGTAAGGCAGTGGAGAATGTAAATACGATTTTAGCAAATAAAATAACGGGGATGTTGGTTTTTGAGCAAAACCTTATAGACCAAACTATGCTGGAACTCGATGGTACACCAAATAAATCCAAATTAGGTGCTAATGCAATCCTTGGGGTGTCTTTGGCCGTGGCAAAAGCAGCAGCTAATGAATTAGGCATGTCATTGTACCGTTATGTTGGTGGTGTTAGTGCAAATACATTACCAGTTCCGATGATGAATATTATTAATGGAGGTTCACATTCAGACGCACCAATAGCCTTCCAGGAATTTATGATTATGCCAATTAAGGCAAAGAGCTTTTCGCATGCCATGCAAATGGGAACAGAGATTTTCCATAATCTTAAAAAGGTATTGCATGACAGAGGCCTGAGCACTGCCGTTGGTGACGAAGGTGGATTTGCACCTACACTCGATGGCACGGAAGATGCACTTGATACTATAGGGAAAGCGGTGGAAAAGGCCGGTTACTCTTTTGGTGATGAGGTTATGATTGCATTGGATTGTGCGGCTGCAGAATTCTATGAAAACGGCAAATATGATTACACAAAATTTGAAGGTGAATCAGGCGCTATACGAACATCAGATGAACAGGCTGCTTATTTAGCGGAATTAAGTAAAAAATACCCAATTATTTCTATTGAAGACGGGATGGATGAAAACGACTGGGATGGATTTAAGACATTAACGGATTTGATCGGTGATAGTGTTCAATTGGTTGGAGACGATTTATTTGTTACCAATGTTGAACGATTATCCAGGGGCATAAAAAATGGTATTGCCAATTCCATACTCATAAAAGTTAACCAGATTGGGACACTTACCGAAACTATAGCAGCTGTAAATATGGCCAAAAATGCCGGATATACTTCGGTTATGTCCCACAGATCAGGTGAGACAGAAGATAATACTATTGCAGATTTAGCCGTAGCACTCAATACCGGCCAGATTAAAACCGGTTCTGCATCAAGAAGTGATCGTATGGCTAAATACAACCAATTGCTTCGCATTGAAG
Organism: Eudoraea sp.; assembly: GCA_013042925.1. Taxonomy (GTDB): domain Bacteria; phylum Bacteroidota; class Bacteroidia; order Flavobacteriales; family Flavobacteriaceae; genus Eudoraea. The sequence continues at coordinate 459 of JABDPH010000219.1, read as the reverse complement.
AAGAACTTGGTGATGTGGCCTATTATCCACAAGAAAATGCATTTAAAGTAAAATAGAAGCATCGAGTAAATTTAGAAAGCCTTTCTTAATAAGAAAGGCTTTTTTTTTGAAATAGAGATACCTAAATAAACAACTAAACGATCTCGATTACCAGCGTTTATTACAAAGAGAAAGCCTATGTTGCAGTAGTAGGTGAATCTTTTTTGAAAAAATGATTTTTACTCTGAAATTGTAACTGCTTGAATAAACTTTTTTTATTCAGATTTCACAATTCTTATTGGTCTCACAAATTGTTAACGTCCTTCCTTTTTCTTAATTTTACCCTACTGGTTTAAAAATTAAAATCTATCACATGTCAGAAAAAGCAACATTGCAAATTAATGGGGAAAAATATGAATTTCCGATCGTTGAAGGCACTGAAAATGAATTGGCGATTGATATAAAAACTTTACGTTCTTC
>JABDPH010000208.1 GCA_013042925.1 Eudoraea sp. | reverse complement strand
GTATAGAAGGTAGCAACCAAATAAATGTATTCATCGACATAGGTCATTCTAATTTCAGATTGCTGCGTTGCCTTCCCCTTGTCCATAGGCAAGACCATAAAGAAATCCTTTGCAGCTTCAGTATCTTTCCAGGCTAGGTCGTCTGCAATACCATCAATTGTAATTGGTTGCGAGGTTTTTCTAATGTGCAGCCTAAAGTTTTCATTCTTTTTTTGGGCAGACAATGGCAGTAATACCAGTGAAAGACAACCTACTAAAAACAGCCGCTTATAATCAGATAAAGAAAAAAAATATGGCATTGATAATTAGGTAAAGCACTATTCATGGAATATTTTATCCCCAATGCTACCTAAATATAACACATTTGACACTATTCTAATTCACTCAGAATACTTTCTGCTGAACTGGTGATATTTTTATAACATCCATAGCCCCATCTCGTAAAAAAGAAAAGAAATATTCCCATAATGGGCAGATATACATACCATATATCTGTTTCCAAAAACAGATCCTTGTTTTTAAGTAGTTTACTTGCCACCGGGAGTGTTGTGAACATTAATAAAAAACTTAGGTATATCCCTACTCTTTGCAATAATAGTAGTTGATTTTTAGCTTTTGTAAATTGCACAATGGTGTCTACAAAACTATTTTCCACCACATTAATCTCCTTAATTCTGCGTAGCGATCTTAGTGTTAAAATGGGTAAAATAATTAGGAAAAGGAGCGTAAATATGCCACACAGTTGCAAATACCAGACTTCTAACTTTCCAAAGTTAAAAAGCACATACAAGGCTGCCGCAAAACAGATGACTGCGCCTATGGTCTCATAAACAGCTATTTTGCCAAACTTATTAACGTACTTTTCTTGTGTCATTTTCATAATGATATCGTTAGTGAGTTTTTTTTGATCCGCTAATTCGCGACTCATTTGGGACCAAAGTGTCTGTAGTTCTTGTAGTTCCATATCCTTAATTTTTGGTCATTTTAGATTTAAGTTTTTGTTTTATTCTTGAAATACGCGTAGCAACATTAGTAAGCGATAATCCCGCTATTTCTGCTATCTCTTCATATTTCTTTCCTTCTAGAAGTAGTAAAATAAGCCCCCGATCCAAAATACTCAACTGTTGAATTTGAGCATTGAGTGCTTTTATACGTTCGTCCAGATCAGCATCGATTTCGTCCATTATATGAACAACTCCCTGATCTATGGAAACTGTATTAGGGGCTCGCTTCTTTTTCTTTAGTTGCCCTATGGCTGTGTTTAAGGCTACCCTGTACATCCAGGTGCTCATTTTAGCCTCTCCCCTGAAGGAATCATAGGACTTCCATAATTGATATACAATTTCCTGGTAAAGATCATTCTGATCTTGTTGTTGTTCAGTATACAAGGAAGAGACCTTATAGATAAGCCCCTGATGCTCCTTAATTAATTGAGTAAATGCTTCTTCCTTACTCATCTAGTTTATTGCTTTTGAGATATAGGTGTTCCTTTTGAGGAAAAAATCACACCCAATTAAAAATAGTTAAAATAAACGGTGAAGTTATATCCAAGTACCAATAGATGCACTACTGCAACCATCTAGAAAAAACCTATAAGGAATTGCAGGCTCCAGTGGTTTCTAATACTGCTACTCTTCCGGGAATAAACTTGAATCCATGGACGGGATCAGCTTTTGAGCATTCTTATAATACACCTTTCTGAGAACTTCATCTGGCAGATCTAACCCATACATGGCCCAAAATGCATGGTACTTTTTATAGTATGGGAAGTATTCATCATCGCTTTCCAAGACCCTGAAGTAGGTAGGAAATTCTTTAGGTTGCCAACTATCTTTTCCAAATAGAATACGATCCTGGTATTTTATAAAGAATTGCTTTGCATAACGGGGTTGCCTTCCCAGCTCAGCAATAATAGCACCAATTCCTACATACATATTTGGCATCTCATCCAACAGGGTTCCCAATTTCTTAAGATCGTTCGCATACCATCCCATGTGCGCATTTATAAACGTGGTATTGGGATGTCTTTTAATCATTCTATGTTGCTCTGCTATGATCTGCTCCCAAGGTGCCGGATTGGTTTCACTCCTCTTTCTATTAGGCCGGGTCTTTAATTCTAACCAACGTTCATTAGTAGCATCCATAGGATCCCAAAATGACTTTGGATCGGCCGAATGTATCAGTACCGGAATATTTAATTCTCCACACTTTTCCCAAACAGGGTCTAGTCGTATATCGTCTATGGCGATCCGGTTCCCATATACATCTTTATGTCGCAATCCAAGACTCTTATATATTTTTAACCCCTTTGCTCCATTGGCCACATCTTCGGCGAGTTGATTTGCCGCATTCTCTGACCATACAGGTATTCCTACATTATCAAAATCAACATTCGCAAAAACAACAAACCTGTTTGGATAATTTTCATTGATATTGGTCATTATATTTTTAATATTCTCACCAGATCCACCACTTAAATTCACCATAACGGCCATATTCATGGCATCCATATCCGCAATTAGTCCAGAAAGATCTTGCGTCGCCATTCTAAATTGATGACTGTGAATATCAACAAAAGGAAATTTAGCTTTAGAGATCGGTGTTTTAGGCACAACTAATGTTGCCGGCGGATTATAGTCCTCAAAACTCATTTCTTGTGCGTTCTGATCCTGTGCACATGAAGTTAGCACTAGTATAAGGATAAAAAATTTCAGTGTATTTGACATAAACTATTATTTATTTATGGATGTATGTTTTTTATAATCTGATTGAGTATCCAAATCTATCAACTTTTTCCCAGCCTTCACACCAATACTATCACTTTGATGTTCTTTGATGATATTGCTTGCGCCAATATCTCCAGAAAGGTCTTTTAATTCGGAAAAAAGTGCCTTGTCAAAAATAGCAGGGACCCCTAATTTACTTTTGTATTCTGTGGCAATAATCTTTTTGTTGCTTTTCGAATATAAGTTAATAATGGTATTTAAATGAGCCGTGTTCATATAGGGTTGATCTGCTACGGTTACCAATATAGCATCAGGAGAATCTTCTTGGGAGGCGATATCCTGTATACCATAACTAAGGGAAGACCCCATTCCAAGCTCCCAGTTAGTATTGATAAGAAATGTACAGCCTTCTTCTCGGATAGTTTCTATGACCTTATTGGCCTGGGCGCCCAGTATTGCGTAAGTGTTTCTGCCTTTGCAGTTCTTCCCAATCTGTATGGCATTACCTAGAAGGGTGGTATCTTTCCACGGCATTAATTGCTTTAACTCTCCCATTCTGGAAGCGCTGCCAGCTGCCAGTATTAGTACGTCTACCTTTTTATTCATCAACTGTGTATGGGACCTTTTTTATTTTTCAATTTTACTGGCGATTTACTTCTGTTCACTGTTAGGATTTCAGACACAATAGCAACGGCAATTTCTTGAGGTGTTTCAGCACCAATATTGAGTCCGGCCGGGCCATGAATAGCATCTAGAAAATCATCTTCTACCTCCGGACACGCTTCTATAAACTCATTAAGCAGTTCTTCCCTTCTTTTATTAGGCCCCAACAGACCAATGTAAAAAGGCTTGGTCTCTTTTAACTGCAAAAGAAATTGCAGGTCTTTTGCATAGTTGTGGTTCATTAAGATAACAGCAGTTTGTGCATCAACCTTTGATACAGGAAAGGCTTCAGATGTAATTGAAAGTAATTCTTTTGCTCCCTTAAAATCACTAAGCTGTTTGTCTTCCGAAGGCGGAGCAATAATGGTAACCTCCCACCCCGTTTGTGCACCATAGCTACATACCTGAACAGCATCGTGTTCTGCACCTACAATATAAAGC
>JABDPH010000207.1 GCA_013042925.1 Eudoraea sp. | reverse complement strand
CCCCTATGCGACATGAGTTCCGGAGTGGCTGCAGATGGTTTTATGACAGCGCCATCTTCGCATAGGTTGCCATATAGTACGGCAATCCCTGCTTCTTCAATAAAGGGTTTATCTATTGCCGCAATTACTTCGGTATTATAACATTCCGCTTTTTTATTATTATCCCCAATTGGTTTGCCATTAACTGTTAAGGCATCGTTATGAAGATGTTCTTTCATTTGTTTAATAACTACAGGTAACCCACCTGCATCAAAAAAGTCTTCCATCAGGAATTTTCCGGACGGCATCAGATTCACCAATAACGGGATTTTACTACCAAGAGTGTCAAATTCTTTTAAGTTAAGCGGGACACCAATTCTTCCTGCAATCGCTTGCAGATGAATTATAAAATTTGTGGAACCTCCAATTGCTGCATTTAATTTTATTGCATTTTCAAAAGCTTCGCGGGTAAGGATCTTAGATAATTTAAGGTCTTCTTTAACCATTTCAACTATTCGCCTCCCCGATAGCTGAGCCATCACCTTTTTGCGTGAATCAACAGCAGGGATAGCAGCAGCACCTGGTAAGGTTAATCCAAGAGATTCAACCATACAAGCCATGGTGGAGGCTGTACCCATGGTCATGCAATGTCCTGCACTTCGTGCAGAACAGATCTCTGCTTCTATTTGATCCTCAGGTGTAAACCCTTCGTTCTTGATTTTGTCTTTTAAAGTCCATACAAAGGTACCTGACCCTATTCGTTCTCCTTTGTATTTTCCATTGAGCATTGGTCCTCCGGGAACCACTATAGTAGGGAGGTCAACACTGCAGGCACCCATTACCGTAGATGGTGTTGTCTTGTCGCATCCTGTAAGAAGTACAACGCCATCCAGAGGATTTGCACGGATACTTTCCTCGGTATCCATACTTGCCAGGTTCCTGAAAAGCATTGCCGTGGGCCGCATTAGAATTTCTCCCATACTGGTGACTGGGAATTCAAAAGGAACTCCTCCGGCTTCAAGAACCCCCTTTTTAACAAACTCCGCAAAATCTCTTAAGTGACCATTACAAGGAGTTAGTTCAGACCAGGTATTACAAATACCAATTACAGGTCTTCCATTGAAATAATCATTAGGATACCCCTGATTACGAAGCCATGACCTGTGAATAAAAGCAGATTTTGGATCTCCCGGGTTAAACCAATCTTCACTCCTCAATCTTTTCTGTTTATCTTTTTCCATTAGTTGATATTTCTTAAGGGAATACCTTTTATTTTAAACTAGCCCGAATCATTTATATGGAAATCAAGGTATCATCTTTAATGCAGTTAACAAAATGGATTTTACATTTATTTCTAATTTCAGTCTTTTTATGTAAATATTTATAAGGACTGAAAATCTTTTGTTACTTTTAGTTAAATGGTTTTGTACCGTCTTTGTGAAATGTAGAGTATGCTGCTAATAACTTGCAGTACTGGTTTCATGTGTAATTTGAGTAAAGCACATGATATCATTTTAAATAGATCAGATTAATATAATCGACAATAGATAATTAAATTAATGAAGCGAAGGAGTTTTATAAAAAAAAGCGGTTCAGCAGGATTGTTAACTATATCCATGCCCATAATTCCTTCCTTTTCCACCATAGTTTCCGAGATGCGCTTTGGAATTGCAGAGGCCTCTTATGTGCAACGGAGGTATGCAAAATTGAACAGTAAAATCTATCCCCCTTTTACAGATTCTTTGCAAATGATTGAGCACTGCAGTTCTGCTGGCTTTGGCGGCGTACAGTTCAGTGTTAGCGGTTGGGACATAGCCTATGCCCAAAAAGTAAAAAAAAGAGTTGAGGAATTGGAGCTCTTTTTTGAAGGCCAGATTAGATTGCCTAAAGACAATTCGGACCTTCAACGGTTCACGGCCGAAGTGTCGGCGGCTAAAGAAGCCGGAGCAGATGTCATTAGGACGGTATGCCTATCTGGCCGAAGATATGAGACATTCAATACAATGAGTGCTTTTCGTGAATTCAGGACAAAATCAATAAGTTCTCTAAGGTTAGCGGAGCCCGTAGTTCGCAAATTAGGCGTTAAGCTTGCGGTTGAGAATCATAAGGATTGGCGGATTGCAGAAATGATTGAGATACTAAAACTTTTTGATAGTGAGTGGGTAGGGGTGACCCTGGATACCGGCAACAATATCTCTCTGCTGGAGGATCCTATGGAAGTTGTAGAAGCTCTTGCACCTTATGCCTTTACGGTTCATTTAAAGGATATGGCAATAGAGGAATATGAAGATGGATTTCTACTGGCAGAAATTAATTTGGGGGAAGGATTTCTGGACATAGACAAAATGATTACTATTATCAGGAAACATAATCCGGATATTCGTTTTAACCTGGAAATGATAACCAGAGACCCATTGAAAATACCGTATTTAACTGAAGGTTTTTGGGCAACTTTTGATGAAATTCCTGCCAGTGAGCTGGCCGGGTTTCTTTATAAGATTAAAAAAGGAGAAAGTTCGCTGCCCTTAACTGTGGTATCCAAGAACCCTGCAGATGAGATATTGGCTCTGGAAATTGCAAATAACAATGCGTCTCTAAAATATGCCCGGCAGCGCCTGGGTTTTAGTTAGTAACATCCAAATACCAAAAATATGAAAGAAACACCTTTACCTGGAATTAACCAATTTAATATGAAGGGCCGAACAGCAATGATCACCGGAGGTTCTAAAGGACTCGGATTAGCTATGGCTGCCGGGTTGGCATCTGCAGATTGTGCCATTGCTTTGGTAAACAGAAATTTAGATGAAGGCACAATTTCAGCAGCAAAACTTTCTGAAGATTTTGGTATAAATGCCAAAGCCTATTCTGCGAATGTTACTAATTTGAAACAGGTAGAGGCCGTTGTTAAGGAAATTGAAAACGATTTTGGCAAAATAGATATTCTGATTAACAGTGCAGGGATTAATATCAGAGGGGCCATAGATGAGTTAAGTCCCGAGGATTTTGATCAGGTGATGAAGGTTAATGTAGAAGGTACCTGGAATACTTCCCGAGCAGTTACCCCTATGATGAAGAAAAATAACTACGGTAGGATTATAAATATGGCGAGTACCCTTGGATTAGTAGGTTTGGCTAATCGTACTCCTTATGCAACCAGTAAAGGAGCTGTTGTTCAGATGACCAGGGCCTTGGGGTTAGAGCTGGCTCCGTTTAATATTACGGTAAACGCCATTTGCCCCGGACCATTTTTAACTGAAATGAATATCCCAATAGCGAATACTGAAGAAGCCAAAAATTTCATTGTTGGCGCCACAGCTGTTGGCCGTTGGGGCGAATTACGTGAAATTCAGGGGGCAGCGATATTTTTAGCCAGCGACGCAGGCAGCTATGTGGTGGGGTCTATGCTAACAGTAGATGGTGGCTGGACAGCCAAATAAACAACCCTATATTTTAGAATCCTGGCGCGAGGATAAATTCTGAAAATACTTTCTTTCACTGCTGCGTAACAGTTGTTACACAAGCCGTATTTATGACTTTTGTCATATTTTACGGCACTACCTATAATTAATTTTACACCACTTAATAAAAGTAAAACATCACTTAATACAAGTAAAAAAGTGTTGTATTAAAATTAAATAAGGTAAATAGTTATGAAAAACGTAGTCATTTTAGGTGCAGGAACTTCCGGAACAATGATGGCAAATCATTTGGAATCTTCACTACCCAAAAAGGAGTGGAAAATCACCATTATAGACCAATATAAAACGCATTATTATCAGCCTGGATTCTTATTCCTTCCATTTGATATTTATACCACTAAGCAGGTTAAGAAAAAGGGAGCCAAGTTTTTACCTATAGGTGTAAACTATATCCAGGAAAAAATAGATTTAATAGTGCCAGAGAACAATAAGGTGCTCCTTGCAGATAGCCGGGAGTTACCTTATGATATTATAATTGTTGCCACAGGAACTAAAACTGTCCCTGAAGAAGTAGAAGGTATGATGAGTCCAAAATGGTATAAAAATGTCTTTGACTTCTATAC
>JABDPH010000206.1 GCA_013042925.1 Eudoraea sp. | reverse complement strand
CTATAGAATAAGATTGGATTAAAAAATTCTACTACGGACTCGGGAAGAACATCAATACCAAGCTTTTTGGCGTCGATTACTATATAATTCTTCGCATAGCTTTTAAGGAAAGCGATTACCCGAAGATCAAGTGGGCGTGTACGACCTTCATTAACCAACACAATGAAATTGGTTTTATGGTCTGTAACTTCAAAAGGACCATGAAAGAATTCTCCAGAATGAATTGCACTCGCATGCAGCCATTGCATTTCCATCAAGGAGCAGATTGCAAAGCCATACGCATGACCATAGCTCGCTCCGCTTGACAATATATAGAACAATTTCTCCTTCTGATATGTTTTCGCAAACGTTGCTGCTCGTTTGCTTACTTTGTTACATGCCGCCGCAACGACATTATCAATTTCCTGTAAAGCTTCTTGGAATTCGTTGTAATTGGCGTAACCCTCTGACTGTTGCAATATTTCGAGACAAAGTGCCAGTGTGATGGCCATTGGATTATTCTGAACGCTTGATTCATCACCCCATTCGTATACCACATTGTGATCCGAAAAAGCGGCAATATCAGATGCCTTATTGTACGTTAATGTAACCGTTAGCGCACCGGCAGCTTTTGCAACTTTCACCGCCTCTATTAGCTCTGGAGTACCCCCGCTATGCGAGCACAAGATGACAACCGACTGTTCTCCGAGCACCTTAGGTACTGCATGAACAAACTCATTCGCCGTAGAGAGTTCAGTCCGCAATAGGCAGCTTTCACTCATTAGAAAGAATTTAGCAGGGTACAGATCTACCAATGAACCTCCACAGGCAACTAAAAACACCTCTGACATTTGAAGACCGTCCCCAGCTTTTGCCTTAATTGTTTTCACAAGTGCCTTTGAATGAAATTTAATTGAATTCATAAATTTAGTTTTTATACTATGACGGGTTTTTTAATAAACGGATATAGTCAACAAGAGCATGGTTGTCAGTATTAACAGCACAAAAAGGGGCATTACAAATCGCAACCACTTATTGAACCCTATTTTCACAATAGACAATGCCACCAAAATTAAAGCTGTAGGATTGATCAAATAAAACAAACCATTACCATACTGATAAGTATCAACAATGGTCTCTCTTCCAATGTTTACAGTATCAGCCAATGGGGACATAATAGGCATGGTTAAAACAGCCAATCCTGATGAGGATGGTATGAAAAAGGATAAGCCACCATAAATAAAGAACATGACATTCGTAAACAGCCCTTTGTTCATCCCTTCTGTTATAAAACTTGTTTGATATAGAATGGTATCGCTAACAAGTCCATCTTCCATTATAATGCTGACACCCCTCGCGATACCTATAATAAAAGCAACGCTCAGTAAATTAGCTGCACCTCTTGCAAATGTCTCCACAAAAACACTTTCTTTAATCCTTCCAATAATCCCAATAAGTATTGCCCCAACAAGAAACGTGGAGGTCATTTCTACAAACCACCAATCAAAAAAGGAAACACCGACCATCATAACGATAAAGCATAAGGAAAACACAGCGATAATGAGTCTCAGCCGATTCGTGAATTCCGTTGAAGTGTTTTTTGTATTTACTTTGAACAGTTCCTCTAAAGACTCTTTTTGGTCATAAATAAGAGATTTTGAAGGATTGTCTTTTACGCGCTTAGCATAGCGAAGAATATAAAGAATAGTAATGGTCAAACAAACAACCAGCATAATTATACGATTGTTTAGGCCAGTTGTCCAATTTATTCCAGCCGCATCCGAAGCAATGATTGTCGAGAACGGATTTATAGTAGAGCACATGGCTCCAATACCTGACCCTAGAAAAATACAGGCAAGTCCAACCATAGCATCATATCTTGCGGCAAGAAATACAGGAATTAAAATAGGATAGAAAGCCATCGTTTCCTCAGAAAGACCAAAGGTTGTACCTCCAGCCGCAATAAGCGTTGTTACTAAAATGATTAGAACGTACTCTCTACCTCTTAATGTTTTTGCTATCCATGAAATTCCGGCATCAAAAGCCCCTGTGAGATTCATTATCCCAATTAGGCCACCAATAATAAGGATTAAAAAGATGATGTCTGCCGCTGCGATTACCCCCTTTATAGGCGATTTCACCAAAGCCGCAAGTCCTTGTGGTCTTGATTCCACTTCTTTATAGGTATTAGGAATTCCAATAGGCTTGTAGATATCACCACTTGTAAATTTTTGTATAGGAATTTTGATGTTAAGGCGCTCTAGGGTTTCTTGGGTTGCTGGTAATTCGACGCTTTCTTTTAAACTTGTTTTTGTAAAAGTATTGTTTGCAGCATTATAAACAAGGTTATCGTATTGTCCTGCAGGAATCAACCAAGTTAGTAGGGTAACAAATCCAGCAATGATGATTAGAATGGTTTGCGCTGTCGGAAATTTCAATTTTTTCATCTGTGGGTTCTATTACTATTTCTTAATTGGTCTAAAAGCACTCCAACGGGAAGTGTATGACGGGAAGGTTAATAGAAGGTACTTGGTTGTCAACCTCCATCGAACAAAAAAAGCATTTTCTTTGTTCTAATGTATTTCTTGCCTACCATTGAAATATCATTTAAATCCCAGCAATAAAGTTTTAGCGCATTTCAAAATTATAATAATTTATATTGTTCTCTATCAACCTTTATTTGCCTCTTACCAATGCTATATTTACATAAGAAAGAAGTAGGCTGTTTTTAAGTTCGTAAATAGGATGCTCCATTAATATCAATAATTCCTCCAGTCATGTACTCTAGTCCTTCCATTGAAAATAAGACGATTGCTCTTGCAACTTCATCTGCCGTGGCGGCTCTATTGAGCGG
>JABDPH010000205.1 GCA_013042925.1 Eudoraea sp. | reverse complement strand
CATCATTTAAAAACTCCGTTTGCAATTTTTCCATATTATTGGTCATAACAGGACAGATAGTGGGACAGCGGGTAAAGAAAAAATCGGCTACATAGATTTTACCTTCGTAATTCTTTTCGGTTATTGTGTCCCCGTTTTGATTGATAAGGCTAAAAGGGCCAATTTTATGGTTAGCATTCATATCTTGAAGACTCCTGTCTACCAAAGCAGGATTTAAATCTGAAGGATTATAAACTGCCGGTTGTTCTTCCCGAAACCAATAGGAAAAGAAAATCAACAAGGATGTAAGCACCAGGAATATAATTATTCCCTGCCTTAGATGTGGGTTTTTAAAAAATTCAGTCTGCAATGATGCCTGTTTATAAACTTAATCTAATAAAAAGTACATATAGACATATTCTTCTACTGTTTTTAGAGTATTGAATTATCTATTTCTATATCGGCATTTTCCCAGGCTTTATCATATTCGGCTTTAATAAGAGCAGCCTCGTCCATTTTACCCTGAGCGGTAAGACTTTGATACAGTCCCATAAGCGACCAACCGTTTTGCCTTAATACTTCCAGGTCTTCCTTGTAAATAATTTCAGCTTCCTCCAATTTATTAGCTTTTAATAGTACAGCACCAAGGTTTTGACGAGTTGGTACATGCCATGCCGCAGGTTCGGTATAGACCAGTTTATCTTCCAGGGCAACAGCATTTTTTAAATGTTCAATTGCTTTCGGTAAGTCTCCGTTAAGTGAGGCTAGTTCACCGGCGACAACTTCATAAGCGATATTAGCAATAGAAGCCGAGTTATTGTTGGCGGTAGCCACGAGCTCTTCAAGTTCAGGGTCTTCTTTAAAGGTGGCAATAGCTTCTAGCTCTTCTTTAGCTTCTTTAGCATTGTTTTTTCGCACAAATGCTATTCCCCGGGCATAGTGCCTCATTAGGTTTACATGTTTAATTTCTGGATTTGGGGCCGGTATTGTCAATATCTCATTCCATTTACCAAAACGGACATAGGAAAGCATAGGGGTTGATGCAAAATCCTGAAGAAATGGAAGCGAAATCAATTCTCCGGTAGGTACTTTTTCAGCTGTTTTTTTTGCAGCATCGATAGCTATCTCGCTGGCACCCAATAAACTTGCGGCAGACCAAAGGAAATGAATGTTATGCGGGTAATAACCCAGTGGATAAAGTCCCTGTGAATAACATTGTGATATATAATCTTCATCGGCCAGAATAGCCGCCTGATTGGTCTTAACTGCGTCCAGATAACGGCCTACTCTGATATAGATATGTGAAGGCATATGAACTATATGTCCGGCGGCCGGCATAAGTGAAGCCAATTTATCCGCACTAGGAACTGCCAGATCTGGTTTTGGAAGTTCTACCATATGAATATAATAGTGATGTGCCCCGGGATTATCCGGATTTAATTCCATGGCTCGTTCCAGTGCTGCTTTGGCCTCGGGAATATTAGGTGACGGATTTCCATCTTTATCCCAATAATTCCAGGGTACGGTATTCATTACGGATGCGGCATATAGCGTCTGTATATTTGAATCATCCGGAAACTGTTTTACCACATCAGTCATGGCCTCCATATACGCCATATTCAATTCAGCCACATCTTTAGTTAGGTCAGTACTGTATCTCGATGAAAGTGCGTTAATTAGAGCCTGTTCTTTCGAACTTGCGGCAGAAGCCAGTTTTTTCGCTTTTGCCAGTGCCTCATTATATTTCTCCTTACGCTCATCCGGAGGCAAGGGGTCATTAATATTTGGTCCAAGTGCGTAGGCCTGGCCCCAATAAGTCATGGCAGAATTCGGATCCAGTCTGGATGCCTCCATAAAAGAGCGATGTGCTTCCGCATGATTAAAAGCATAGGTGAGTTTTAAACCCTGATTAAAGAAAGTCTGGGCCATTTCCTTGGATGTAGTAATAGGGAAACTAAGATTTCCCAGGTTTTCAAACAAGGGTGAAATCTGTTGGGTGGTGTCCACATTACTCAACAAGTATTTGGCAACAGTACATTTAATAGAATAAAAGGACGCTTTTTGGGAATAGTCCAGTTTTTTTTCCTCTTTTTGATTTTGTAAAAAATAAATCAAGGCAAGAAGCCCAATTGCCAGAATTAACAGGCTGGATTTTGTTTTCATTAGTTTTGTTCTTTGTTTTTGTTACGCTAGTCTTATATCTATAAGTCGATATATAAGTTTCATCAAAATGGGGGAATTTAAAAACGATAAATTTGCATGGATAGTTATTGAAACTACATACGAGTTCGTTTAAAGATAAGGAATAAAATGTTTGAAGAAATAATTATAAAGCTAAACTGTATAGTTGGTTGCTATTTACACATAGATTGGACATTATAAAGGACGAATACCACTCGCATTAGCTTCTGGGTCAATTAGTTAAGTTAACCTCAAAAAGTTGTTGATTCCAGATTATCAAAGAAAATATCTTTTACTGTTTATGACTTTCTTTATAATGTTCTTTCAGAAGGTCACGCCCAAAATCATTCGTAAGATCCCTTACGGCGGTATGAACGTGATTGGCATTATTCTGAGTATTGTCATATTCTATTAAAATTACAGGACTTTGTATTCTATAG
>JABDPH010000202.1 GCA_013042925.1 Eudoraea sp. | reverse complement strand
ACTTTTAGGACGGAAGAGCAATATGACCATTGCAGCTTCGGCCTTTGTTACAGCTATGTTATTGTGGATCGCACATCAAAGCTGGGTTGACCCGTCAATAGCAAATCTTGTCCCTGTACTGGACAGTTACTGGCTTATGATCCATGTTGCCGTAATTGTTGGCAGTTACGGGCCGCTGACGGTTGGGATGATTCTTGGAATTGTTTCTTTATTGTTAATTACCCTTACCAACTCCCGGAACAAGGCGCGAATGGAATTAAACCTGAAAGAACTTACAATAATTAATGAATTATCCATTACCGTAGGACTCATTATGCTTACCATAGGTAACTTCCTGGGAGGGCAATGGGCCAATGAGAGCTGGGGACGCTATTGGGGCTGGGATCCTAAAGAAACATGGGCCCTAATTTCAATTATGGTTTATGCCTTTGTAATACATACCCGTCTGGTACCGGGCTTGCGTGGAAGATGGACCTTCAATTTTCTGACCATCCTTGCTTTTGGAAGTATTATGATGACCTATTTCGGCGTTAATTTCTATTTGGTTGGCCTGCATAGTTATGCCAGTGGAGCACAGGTAATAACACCGACTTTTGTTTGGTATACTTTGTTTGGGGTACTTTTGTTGGGCGGAATCAGCTATTGGCGATACAAGTTGAATTACGTTAAATAATTCTTTTTGTAATCAGAGCGGTAACTATCATTGCCAATAATGAAGAACTATAGTTTTCGTGAATGTCCATTAACCTCATTTGAGTACCACACCCTTTTTATATTTTTTTAATACTTTTATTTAATTACTTCATTAAGTTTAATGCCATGTCGAAGCTAAAGATCAAATGGAATTCTGATAAAATAGTAAGTCTCTCAGCAATGAGTATTAGTATTTTTACCCTTATTATTTTTATCTATCAGACCAACTTAATGAGTAAGCAAAATTATCTGTCTATTTTGCCTTATGTTCAAATATCCATCTCAGAAGATAAAGCTCACAAGACTTTTTCCCTTGATATTAAAAATCATGGTGTTGGCCCGGCCATCATTGAATCTGTCATTATTTATTATAAGGGTGAAAAGCACGATCTTAGGGACTACGATAATTATTTATATAATTACCTCAAATCTGAAATGCCGATTTTAGATAGTGTTAATTTCTTTTCTTCCTCTACCCTGGACAGGGGGATAGCCATTCCTGCTAATTCCAATTATAATGTGTTTAAGGTATTTGAATCTGAGAGGGATTATGATTTGTTAACAAAAAGCCTTGGGGAACTATTAAGGAAAGGATTGCGCTATGAAATAACCTATCGCTCTATTCAAGACGAACGCTGGATAATTCACAGTAATTCTGAAGGGCCCCAAAAGTTAGATTAAAACTTTATTGCCCTTCAGCGTCCTTCACATATTGCTGATAGTTAAGTTACTGCAAGCAATTGATACCATATTTCTACTTCGAAAAATAATTGCATCTTTGTGCCATCATGAAGTACTAGAAATTATGTTAGCCATAGATGTCGTCGGGATAGTTACCCAAAAATAGTCTCCAGCCATGGAGGTTATAAGACATCTTTTTCTTCAATTAATATAATTTCTATAAAATGACACATCAGAATAAAATTACATTCAATAAACTTTTCAGGTATTTTATTATAGCCGTTACTGGCAAAGAAACTGAATTCACCACAGGCAGTATCCGAAAGGCAATTTTTATGCTTTCCATACCTATGATCCTCGAGATGATGATGGAATCTATTTTTGCCATTGTGGATATTGCCTATGTATCCAGGGTAAGTGTAAATGCAGTAGCTACAATAGGACTCACAGAATCTGTTATTACCTTGGTATATGCAATTGCCATAGGCCTTAGTATGGCAGCTACGGCTGTTGTAGCAAGAAGGGTAGGAGAGAAAGACCTTAAAGGTGCCAGGCAAGCCGCGATGCAAGCCATATTACTAGGGATTACTGTTGCTATATCTATTGGCGTGATTGGCATTCTTTATTCAAAGGAAATATTAGCGCTCATGGGCGGGCAACCCGATTTAATAGCCGAGGGCTATGGTTATACCCAGTTGCTTATCGGGGGCAATATTACTATAGTTTTACTTTTTTTGATAAACGCAATATTCAGGGGGGCGGGGGATGCCTCTGTAGCCATGTGGACCCTGGTTCTCTCAAATGGACTGAATATTATACTAGATCCTATTTTTATTTTTGGATGGGGCCCAGTTCCGGAATTTGGTGTTATGGGAGCGGCTATTGCTACGAACATTGGCAGAGGTACAGCGGTAATATTTCAATTAGGCATCCTCTTTTTTGGATGGAGCAGGATTAAACTAACAGTTAACGATATCGTATTAAGAATAGGTGTAATGCTTAATCTCATAAAGGTCTCTCTTGGAGGGATTGCTCAATTTTTGATAGGTACTTCGAGCTGGGTCTTTTTAATGCGGCTAATGTCCGAATTTGGCAGTGAAGTTTTGGCTGGCTATACAATCGCAATCAGGGTTATGATGTTTACTTTCATGCCTGCTTGGGGAATGAGCAATGCGGCTGCTACATTGGTGGGTCAGAATCTGGGGGCCAAACAGCCGGAAAGAGCGGAGAAATCGGTTTGGATTACAGGTAAATTTAACGCCATTTTCATGTTAACCGTTTCTTTGATTTATCTCTTCTTTGCAACGGAGATAATCGGCCTTTTTACAGATGCCACAAGTGTTGTAACGAATGGTGCACTTTGCTTACAGGTTGTTGCCGCGGGGTATCTTTTTTATGCCTACGGAATGGTTGTCTCACAGGCATTTAATGGAGCAGGAGATACAAAAACCCCTACTAAAATAAATTTTATTGCCTTTTGGGTGTTTCAATTACCCTTTGCCTATCTGGCTGCGATGACTTTTGAATTAGGTGCTTTGGGTGTATTCCTGGCCATAACGCTTGCCGAAGTAATGCTGTCTGTAATAGCGATAATCTGGTTTAGAAAAGGCCATTGGAAAAAAGTTCAGGTATAGGCTATTTTTGTAACTTTATACGCTAATAAAATTCGTATGAAAGATAATTATAAGGGGATTAACACTATTTGCACTCATGTTGGAGAATTAAAAGATAAAGAGTACAAAGGTGCTGTTTCTCCTTTATATATGAGCACTTCTTATGCATTTGAAGATGTTGAGGTAAAAAGGTATCCGAGGTATTTTAACACCCCCAATCAAAAGGCATTGTCTCAAAAAATTGCAGCTCTGGAACATGCGGAGGAGGCTATGATATTTGGCAGCGGAATGGCGGCAGTAAGTACTGCGCTTTTTGCTTTTTTAAAGGCTGGTGATCATGTCATACTTCAAAATATGTTATATGGAGGAACCCGGAATTTAGTTACAAAGCAATTTGAAAATTTCGGGATATCATATTCATTTACCGAAGGTTTGGAATCATCAGATTTTGAAGCAAAAATTAATAAGAATACAAAGGTTATTTATATTGAAACCCCGTCGAATCCTTTATTGACGATTACCGATCTTGTGGCAGTCGCAGACATTGCGAAAAAGCACAACCTGGTCTCCATGATCGACAATACTTTTGCCAGTCCGGTAAATCAAAACCCTATTGATTTTGGTATTGACGTGGTTA
>JABDPH010000198.1 GCA_013042925.1 Eudoraea sp. | reverse complement strand
TAATAACCCATTGCCAAAAATCTATCTTTCAAATATGCTAATATCTCGTGTTGTAAATGAATCTTATCAGAGGGAGATTCATAGCCTACCAATTCCTTTAAAAAAAGAATCATTTCTTCTCTATGTGTCAAGAGATATTCCTGGGCGACGGCAACTATTTTATCCGGATTTTTCATCGCTTAAAATTTTTAGGGAATGGGAATCCATTTGTTGCAGTAATCTTTGCAAACCTGCCAGGGGCAATATAAGCAAGTAATGGATTTTTTAATATTTGATCCTGTTCATCCATTTCCGAAACTTTCATATAATCCTTATGTGCATAGGCAGTCTTAATTTTCCCGGTTATAATACTATAATCATCAAAGCCATCAATGATTTTATGTAATCCGCACTCCAAATAAAAGTAAGCGTCCGCTATTATAGGCGCATCCATGGAGGGTGCCTTTAAGACGGGTAAAGCATTAATTATCCCCTCGGACTTAGATATGGATTCTATTCGCGGACTGGCGCTCAGAGAAGTAGAGATAATTTGGTCGGGTAATGGAAAGCTAACTGTGAACTGCCCTGTTGCCAGTACGTTGCTAAAAGTATTGTGCCTTGAGGTACATACAAATCCAAAATAATTACCAAATCCCAAAGGGGTGGCCATATGCTTTGGGGCAAGATCATAGCCCTGTCTTTCCTTTGTTCCAATTACGACCAAAGGCGCAACAGTAAAAACCTGATCCCAGATTGAAGTCATATTGTCCAGAAGTACATATTTATCTTGCTTTAAAGTGTCCATAAGAGATGATTTGAAGGGTACTAATTCTAAAATTACAAACCATAGAATAAACAAGTAATGACCTTGGTCATTGCTAATAATACCATATCTAAATACTTTCATAAAAAACCAAAGGATGAAAGGTGTATTGAAGCTCGGAAAAATTGCCGGAATTAGACTAGAAGTACATTGGACCTTTACGCTTTTATTGATATGGATAGTTTTTCTTGATATTCAACGCGGCGGAACTACGTATTCCGCCCTGATGAATATTGTTCTAATCTTGTTGCTCTTCTTTTGTGTAATACTGCATGAATTAGGCCATGCCCTAACTGCAAAGAGATTTAATATTAATACTAAAAAAATAACATTGCTACCCATTGGAGGTGTGGCATCTTTAGAAAAAATGCCTGAAAAACCAGGGCAAGAATTGATCGTTGCTTTGGCTGGACCTGCTGTAAATGTAATAATTGCAATATTGCTGTTTCTGATCGTACCTATGAAAAGCTATTTTGGCCTTGATGCAGATAGTTTGGGGCAGCTATTAGAAGCACCCAGGTTGGAGACTCTTTTATTTTATCTTTTCATCGCCAATGTAATGCTGGTAGTCTTTAATTTAATTCCGGCATTTCCTATGGACGGTGGCCGTGTTTTACGTGCTTTGTTGGCATTTACAATGGATAGGGCCAGAGCTACCGAAATTGCTGCCGGATTAGGGCAGGCTTTGGCTGTGATATTTTTCATGCTGGGTTTATTTTTCAATCCATTTCTGATATTAATTGCTCTCTTCATTTTTCTGGCTGCTTATAGTGAAAATCAAATGGTTAAACAGAAATCCCTTGTTGAAGGGCATTTTGTAAGGGAAGCTTTGCTTACTAATATCACGGTTTTACATCCAGACCATAGCCTTGAAGATGTTTTTGCAATAATATTATCCGGAACGGAAAAAGACTTTGTGGTTACAGAAAATGAGGATATAGTTGGTGTTTTAAATCATAAAGAAATTATTAAAAATGCTAAAAATGGTTCTATTAAAGTAAGGTCAATAATGAACACAAAATTTAGTTGCATGAACGCAACTGATGAGCTAAAGGAATTCTTTCATTTAATCAATAAAGAGAAGCAACGCTTCTTTCCTGTAACTGACAATACCAATAAACTTATCGGTGCAATAGATGCATATAATGTAAGTGAATTCCTTATGCTCAAGACTAATTTTATTGCAAAGACATAAATAATCTTTCCTCTCCTGATCGTTATCATTTCGGCTTTCTACACCATTTAATAAATTGGTAAAAATTAGAATTATGAATAATATTACAACCCACACATTTACAGAAAAGACTTTTAAGCAATTAGCGGCAATAAAGGATCCGCATTGTGTTTCCATCTATCTGCCAATGTATAAAAAGGGTAAAGAGTTGAATGAAGGCCTGGGGCAATCAAATTTAAAATCTTGTCTTAGAAAAGTGCAATCAGATTTAATTGAAGATGGCTATGATGAATCTATGGTCAACACCTACCTGGCGCCAATAAACAATCTTGTTAGTGAGTTAGGTTTCTGGCGAAACCCATCAGATGGTGTGGTAATTTTTTTAGACAGAATTAATGGAATTAGGTATTATAAATTACCCCTTTCATTTGAAATACGGACCTATGTTGCGGATCATTTTAATTTGTTCCCATTGTTACCCTTTTTTCACAACAACGGTATCTACTATCTCTTGAATATAAGTCGTGATCACGTAAAACTATTTGAAGGTTCCAGAAATTTCTTCCAGGAAATCCATATAGAAAAAATTGCTCCTACACAATTGGAGGAAGCAGTTGGTTATGACTTTGAGCAAAAGATGTTGCAATACAGAACAGGGCAAATGATGCATCCTGCAGGTTCGTTTCATGGCCAGGGCGAGGGTAAGGAAGATCAAAAGAAAGAACTGATTCACTTCTTCAGAAAAATCAATGAAGGAGTCACTAAGGTTCTACCTCATAAAAATGCCCCCTTGATCTTGGCATGTACGGATGAGTTGTTCCCAATTTACAAGAAAACAAATACACACGGTAATTTATGGAATATCAATCTAAGTGGTGATCCTGAATTTAAAGGTGAAAACGAGTTACACAACCAATCCTGGAGTTTAATTCAGCCTTATTTTACAACGAATAAACAAGAAAAACTGGAAAAGTTTCATGCAAAATCTCAAACTTCAAAAACTTCTTCTCAACTCTCGGAAATTGTTCCTGCAGCAATTAAAGGTAAAATAGACACGCTTTTTGTACAAAAAAACAAAGATGTTTTTGGCACATATCACAGTGTTAAAGGGTGTTTAATTCTGGATGACCGAAAAGAAATGGGAAATCTATCCTTGTTAAATATGGCTGCCATCAATACTTTTCTCCAAGGGGGTAATGTATACTTTCTGGAAAAGGAAGTAATGCCCGTTAAAAATAGTGCTATGAATGCATTATTTAGGTTTTAACTAAATCCAAAGCAAAAATTGATTCTTGGGCACAATCTTTTGTGCCCTTTTTTTATTTAAAAAAATAGGGATTCGTAAATACTAAATGACTATGAACTAACAATACTTTTTTTGTGAAAGCTCAATAATGGAACAAGTCGTTCTAATTTCATGCGTTTTACCAAATCAAAATGCCAGAGATTCGGAATTAAGGTATTCCCCTCTCTTTCTAACATTGCCAGAATACCGGCATCAACTTCCTTCAAATAGGCTTTTAAAGTGTTAAGAATATCATCTGATAACCTGAATTCAAAACTGATATTTTTATAAGTAACTTTTTCCTTAAGCATCTCTTTAAACCAATGCATTTGATCTTCTCCGGAATATTCCTTTTTGGTTGAAACATGTATTAGTTTAATTTCGGAATTAAAGGCAGATGCAAATTCAGAAATCTTTTCAATAGCCAGGATATCTGCCTCTTCAAAGGCAGTTGCATATACTATAGTACTAAGTTCTGTAACCCCGGAATTGTGCGGAACAGATAACACAGGTACTGGAGATTTTTCTATCAATGCGGTGGCTGTGCTCCCCATAAACAGGTCCTTTACAATATTGCTGCCAGTCATTCCGACTAAAATCAGATCAGCTTTTATTTTTTCTGCCTTTTCTAAAATCCCATCAGACTCTATACTGTTCTCAACTACATGAATAAAAGGACGCTTTTTCTCGTCTTTCAAATTCAGGTGCTTCCAGCAAAAAGCATCTAGTTTTTCACGATGACTATTAAATGCCGCTTCCTCCAAACGGGCATAAGCCAAACTCACAGTACTAATAAAGGTTGCAGAAATATCGAAAACGTGTATGACATGAAGATCGGCATTGAGTTTATCACAAAACACATCGGCTAACTTTAATGCTGAAATTGAATTATCTGAATAATCCGTGGCACAGAGTATTGTTTTCATAGGACAAGCATTTTAAAATAGCATGATGAAACTATCAAAAAGAAAAATAAATAAAAATGACCTAAGTCATATCCTGTAAGAAAACTAACATATGACAATTGTCATTTTAGCTGCTATCCAAATGAAGTAATTTTATACTTAACACAATAAAACATGGATTATGGGCGAGATAGCTACTTCAGACAGGCAAATCACCCTGTTTTATAATTCCAAGTCAAAAAGGGCTAAACAGACTTTGGCATATGCAAAAGCTGAGGGTTGGCCTATTCTTGAGATAGATATCTTAAAAACTCCTCCCAACGGAACTCAAATTGCAGAATTGGCGGAACGTTTAGAGTTAGAGGTAAAGGAACTGGTTAACCAAAGTCATCCGGCCTATACTTCCAAATTTGAACCACACGAATTTTCATCTGAAGATTGGATTAAAATGATAAGACATAATCCTGAAATTATGAAACAGCCTCTTGCGATCCGAGGAAATAATACAATTTTGGTTG
>JABDPH010000203.1 GCA_013042925.1 Eudoraea sp. | reverse complement strand
ATATAGAATTAGGTAAACTTATTTAAGTTGATTTAAAACATACGCAATGTCCGTGGTAGGCAACTTGCAGGAACCATGCTCGCAAAGGTAAATAAGCGTGCTATTGGCCACAAACCTATTTTGAATTAATGAGAGATCACTCTCTTCTTTTGCACCAGCAAACACAACATTTGGCAAATAGCTTTGTTGCATGGTACTTGCTGTTTTCATGTAGTCTTCGCCAACTATGCTTATTTCATAATAAGGTTCTTGAAAATACAAAACCAGATGAAGCCAATTGGCATAACTGGCAGTATCTTTCTCAAAACTTTGTTGCAAATTCATAACCATTTTTCGGGTTATGTTTTCGTAATCCTCATCCGGAAAATACCGGGATAATTTAAATAGATTTTTGGCCATAATGGAGTTTGACGATGGGATTACATTATCTGCCTTTTCTATGGTTCTTCTTATGACAAAAGTATCTTGTTTGGGAGTGAAGAAAAACAAACCACTTTTTTCATCAGTAAAATTGTCAATGCAATAATCTGTTAATTTTTTTGCCGAATTAAGCCAATTTTCATCAAAGGTAATTTCATAAAGTCCAATGAATGCATCTATTACCGTTGCATAATCTTCCAGATACCCATTAATTGTGCTTTTACCATCTTTATGATTATGGTATAGGCCCCTATCTTTCTTAAAAAAGGTGGCCTCAATAAAATTGCCATTTTTTAAAGCCATATCCAGATAGTCATCATTTTTAATGAACCTGTAGGCGTCTGTCAACCCCTTTAACATTAAACCATTCCATGAACAAAGGATTTTGTCATCCAATCTTGGGCGGGTTCTATTTTTACGGACATTGTATAAGATATCTTTACAATCTGAAATGATTTTGTTCACATCAGAAATAGAGATTTTGTGTTTTTTGGCAATTGCCTCATCAGTTTTATTCCTTATTAATACATAATTACCATGCTCCCAAAGGCCAAAGTCGTTTATGTTATAGTAATCTTTGAAAAGCTCAAATTTATCAGCAAGCAAAGTTTGCAATTCCTCTTTTTGCCAAACGTAAAATGCACCTTCCTCCAATTCCCCTGTTTCATTAACGCTATCTGCGTCTAAGGAAGCGTAAAACGCATTTGTACTATCCATGAGCTCCGAGCTAATAAATGAAATTGTTTCTTCCACTACTTTCTTGTATAGTGGATTTTGGGTTACGGCATATGCCTTGGA
The DNA here is from genome assembly GCA_013042925.1 of Eudoraea sp. GTDB lineage: Bacteria > Bacteroidota > Bacteroidia > Flavobacteriales > Flavobacteriaceae > Eudoraea. The sequence continues at coordinate 3,954 of JABDPH010000203.1, read as the reverse complement.
ATATAAACTTATCAATTGGCCATTGTCATATAACATTTTTTCAAAATGTGGGACATGCCATTTGCCGTCTACAGAATATCTTGAAAAACCACCGGCCAAATGATCAAAAATTCCTCCATAAGCCATTTTCGTAAGGCTTAAATTGATATACTCCATGAGCTCATCATTTTTTCTCGATTTGGCATAGTGCAATAAAAAATCCAGGTTACCGGGCATCATAAATTTGGGAGCTCTATTATAGCCTCCATAATTATGATCAAAATAGCGAGACCATTTCTTAACTGAATTATCTAATTGATCTTCTGTTAAAATCTGGGAATTAGGGGCAATTTCAACAAGATTAATTGCCTTAATACCTTCAGCCAGGTCCTTGGCATATCCAATGATCTTTTCAGGCTGATCTTTGTAAAGTCTGGTGAGTTCAGTCAAAACTTTCATCCAGTCCTCTTTTTTTACATAAGTAGCTCCCCAAAATGGACGCCCGTCTGGCAATGTAACAACGTTCAATGGCCATCCACCTCTTCCCGTCATCATTTGAACAGCATCCATATATAGATGATCAATATCCGGACGTTCTTCTCTGTCAATTTTTATATTGACAAAATTTTCGTTCATCAGTTTTGCCACTTCCTCATCCTCGAAACATTCTTTTTCCATAACATGGCACCAGTGACATGCAGCGTAACCAATGCTTATTAACACTAATTTATTTTCATTTTTGGCTTTTTCCAGCGCGGCAGTGCTCCAGGGTTCCCAGTTTACGGGGTTATGAGCATGTTGTAATAGATAAGGACTGCTTTCATTTATAAGGGAATTGGTATGTTTATATGACATGGCATCTTTTTTTTGAGAGCAACCGTTTAAGGTAACTAATACTAAAAGTAAAGTGTATTTTAACCTGATCCTGGACATATACAAAGTTACCACTAATTACAGAGCATAAAAAAAGCGCCTCAAAGGCGCTTTTTAATTTTTCTTAATAATTACTTGACTTCAAAAGTAATTTTAACATTTACTCGATATTCGTCTATTTCACCACCTTTTACCGTTGCACTTTGCTCATTTACATATACTGAACGTATATTGTTTACTGATTTGGATGCGTGAGTAACAGCATTTTTTGCAGCGTCTTCCCAACTTTCGTTGGAATTTGCCAATACTTCAATAACTTTTAAAACTGACATAATACTTGTTTTTAGTGATACGATAAGGTAGCAAATTAATAGCCAGGGAACAATAGATTCGGGTATAATTATCCATTTAAGGCAACCACTTCAGATACCTTATCTCCCAACATATTTTTCAACATGGTTTCAATTCCATTTTTCAGGGTATAGGTAGAAGAGGGGCATCCGCTACAGGCACCCTGGAGAATAACATTTACAGTTTTGCTATCTTCTTCATAGGACTGGAAAAGTATATTTCCGCCATCACTGGCAACCGCAGGTTTTACATATTCTTCCAGAATATTAATAATTTCCTGAGAAGTATTGTCTAATGTTTCATTCTCTAATTGTGCATTAGAAGATTCTGGAGATTTAACTGCTACTTCGTTGCTGGAGACTACTTCATTTCCATCAGCAATAAAATTTCGAATCATTTCGCGAAGTTCCATGGTGATCTCATCCCAGTTGGCGACTTCATATTTTGTAACGGAAACATAGTTTTCATCCATAAAAACCTCCTTAACATAGGGCAGGTGAAACAACTCTTTGGCCAGATCAGAACCTTTAGCCTCATCAAGATTTTTAAATTCGAAAACAGCAGGAACAATTTTCTTGTTCGCGACAAATTTCATTACGGCCGGATTTGGGGTAATTTCTGCATATATGGTTATAGCCACTTTTTTTGTGTCATCTTCTTCATTCACTATAGGTTCCCCCGCGTTTAGATATTCCACCAATTGTTGTGCTACTTCATCCTTAACCGATGGCCAATCCACTATATCAAAGCGTTCCAGGGCGATAAAATTACCAGATATATATACGGTTTTTACAAATGGAAGGTAAAATAATTGTTGTGCCAATGGAGAATTTTTTGCCTCATCAATATTCTTGAATTCAAAATTACTACCATTCGTAAGAAAATGGTTAGTCTCAAATTTTAAAATAGCAGGGTTGTTTGTTTCTACCACGGTAATTACGTATTCTTTCATCAGTTTTGTTTTCTACAAAAATACAACCATTTTCCCTTCCTGCGCATATATAATAATGTTGTATTTCATCCGTTATACTTTATATTTGAACGAAACTGCATTAAACACGCCCTATTCTTAGATGAGAAAACTCCTGTTGATTTTGTTTACATATGTAGCTTTTTCTAGCTCTTTAACAGCACAGGAAGGGGTTCCTGTGTATTTTGATTATTTAGCGGACAATTACTATTTAGTATTCCCCTCAATGGCGGGTATTAGCGAAGGCGGTAAAATAAGACTTACAGCCAGAAAGCAGTGGTTTAGTGTGGACGAGGCTCCAAGTTTGCAGACACTTAGCGCAAACTACAGGATTCCTGAAAGTTCAAGTGGGGTTGGTGTCATAATATTTAATGATGCCAATGGCTATCACTCTCAAACAGGTGCTAAGCTAACATACGCACATCATTTGCAGTTAGGGCCGGAAATTAGAATATTAAATCAGTTGTCATTTGGACTTAGTGCAGGTTTTATCCAGAGTAGTCTTGATGAAACAGAATTCAGGTCTGTCATTCCGGATCCAATTATTACAGGGGGGAAAAATAGTGTTGGCTATTTTAATTTAGACTTAGGGATGTCCTACAATTACATGGAATTCTATGTAAATTTCGCTGCCTTAAACATTTTAGGAACCGGACGGGACCTTTATACAGCAATTGAATTTGATAATTTAAGGAGGTATTTAATTAATGCTGGCTACATATTTGGAAAAGGATTGTGGAAGGTTGAACCTTCTATTCTTTTTCAATTAACAGATTTTACAGAAGAGAAAACTGTAGACCTCAATGCTAAGGTCTATAGAGAAATGGGTTGGGGTACGCTTTGGGCAGGTCTCTCTTACAGAAGGAGTTTTGATGGTGCCCAGTTTCAGGTTGATGGCACTTTCGGTGAACAGAGACTTCAGTTGTTTACTCCAATAGTGGGCATCAATTATAACAGATTTATGTTCTCCTACAATTATTCTTACCAATCCGGTGATATTAGATTAGACAACGGCGGGTTTCACCAGATTACCCTGGGTTATGATTTTGGACCCACGAAGGAAAACAGATACGACTGTTTCTGTCCAAGCGCAAACTAAAAATGGGCTTAACAAGTTTTATTGTTAAACCCACTTCTAATAGAACTGCAATTTAAGTTTATTATTCCCATTTATACTGTTTTGCCTCAGCCTGTCTTTTTATTGCCTTTAACATAACATTTTCAAGTTCTCCTTTTTCTTGTTGGGCATGTTTACTAATATAACTCTCGCGTTTGGCATTTAGTTCCTTTATTTCCTTTTGAATCTTTTTTCTCTCCGCCCTTTTCTCACCTATAAAAGCATTTAGTTCTGCTTTCGACTTATCTCTAAGGGCTTTGGGTAGTTCTTCTTTTTTAATAGACGCCAAATCAAATTCCTCATCTTCAGAGGCATCTATCAGATCCCAGGTTGAATTATTATACATCCCTGAACTTTTACTAACTGCGCGTTTTACGGCTACGGCTTCTTCCATTTCCATGGCATTATCATCCTGTCTTGATTGTAATTCTAGCTTTGCACTTCCCATGGCACCATATGAAATATAGGTACTGTTCAATTTTGAATTTAGTTTAATGATAACATCGTCATAAGGAGTAACTATGTGCACAATCCGTTTATTATGATCTATCGCCATATATTCTCCTCCGGTCAGGGTAGCACCCTTTTTCCAATCTGTGTTAATGCCTTGCTGATAGTTACCACAAAATATAGTGTTTACAATGATATCTTTCTCTTTGGCATT
>JABDPH010000184.1 GCA_013042925.1 Eudoraea sp. | reverse complement strand
TTCTCATTCCAGTGGTTGTAAATAAATCGGGATTCCCAGGATGGATTTTCCTCAAAAATCAGGGACTCCATATTGGTACCGTCCAGGGGTTTTAGAGTTTTTGGCTCAATACCGGCCAATCCTGCCAGAGTGGGCAGGATGTCAATAGCACTGGTTATTTGAGTTATGTTTTTAGATTCGGGAATTGTATTTTTCCAGCTGATGAATAAAGGGCTACGAACCCCGCCTTCGTCGGTTGAACCTTTTCTACCCCGCATTCCTCCATTCCAACGCCATCCATTAGGCCCATTGTCTGAGAGATATACAAGTATGGTATTATCCTCTAAATTCAATTCTTGAAGTTTATCTACTATCCTCCCAACGTTATGATCAATATTCTCAACCATGGCAAGCGCCGCCTTTGTAAAGGTGACGTCCTCCATAGTCGAATCCCGATGCTTTTTTGCTAACTCCTTATCCTCAAATTTGTTCCAATATTTATCAGGGACCTGCATGGGGCTGTGAGGTGTATTATAGGGTAAATAAAGTAAAAAGGGCTTGTCTTTATTCTTTGTGATAAATTCCAGGCCTTTACTGGTGAGATCATCTACTAAAAACCCATTTCCTTTCACCAGTTTGCTATTATGCTCAATAATAGGAGAAAAGTAATTACCCCAATGACCTGAAGCAAAACCATAAAAATCATCAAAGCCGCGTGAATTTGGATGATAAGGTGGTTGCATACCACTGTGCCATTTGCCATAGGCAGCTGTTTGGTACCCCACTTTTTTAAATATCTCTGCAAGCGTGGTTTCGCCCAGATTCAATCTTTCACCTCCTGCAGAAGTGGCATAGACACCAAGCTTTTGGAATTGTCGCCCACAAAGTATTTCAGCCCTTGTAGGAGAACATACAGGCTGAACATAAAAGTTTTCAAAGTAGACTCCGGTTTTTGCAAGATGATCGAGATTTGGGGTTTCCAAATTCGAATTCCCATTAAAACTTAGATCTCCCCAACCCTGATCGTCAGTTACAATGAGCACAATATTAGGTCTGGTCAACGCTTCTAAGGCGTCTTTCTTCTCAACACACCCAATTAGGAGTACTAAAAACAGGAATTTGAGCAAGAATTTCATTTATTCAGATTTTATGGCCACACCCACCATGGAATCCGCAGTTCCATAGTAAAGAATCCACTTATTTTTGTAATAAACCAATCCTTCAATAAAAGTAGTTCCAGCTTTGTATTGACCACTGGTTTCGTGAGGAAGGCTAGGACAAATAAAAGGTTCCTCAAGTCTTTTGATAAGCCTTGAAGGGTCTTTAAGATCAAACAGGGCCTGACCTCCGCAATAAGTACCTTCAGGCACTTTTTGGCTAGCGCCTTCACCACTCAGGTTTTTGCCATTGTACAGTAACAGTATACCATCCTCCGTATACAAAGCAGGAGGCCCGGGTTCAGTTAAATGACTGTCGAATTCGCCGATAGAAGGTTTAAAAATATGTAATAATTCACCCTCATGATCTAAATATGGTTCCCAATCCAGACCGTCTTCAGATTGGGCTAAATTCACAAATAACTCTCCCCAATACATTAGAAATTTGCCATTTACTTTTTTGGCAATCAATCTACCATCTTTAAGTTCGGTGACCATAGAGCCGGATTTACTCCAGATATTATTGAATTTTCCATTTTGAAAACTTTCAAAAACAGGTCCGTGTTTTATCCATTTTCTAAGATCTTTGGATGAGGCACTGGAAAGTCGGGCAACATCTTTATTCCAACTTGTGTATAGCATAATATATGTGCCATCAGGCATTTCTACTACTCTTGGATCTTCAACGCCTCCGGGATAGTCCCACTTCCGAAAATTATCTTCCTGAGGATACAGAACGGGCTTGGGAAATTTTGTAAAATTAAGACCATCAGTACTATAAGCAAGTCCAATACGCGAAGTTCTTCCGCCCAAAATAGCATCCGGATTATCTTCGGCCCTGAAAAGCATAAAAACAGTGTCATTCCTGACAATGGCCCCGGGATTAAAAACGTCTGCTTTTTGCCAATTCACCATCTTTTTTTCTATGGGACATTTAAACAGATAGGTAGAATCTGCAGTCATTATTGGATTCTGCTGAGGTTTCTCAAAACCTAGTAACCATTCAGACTGGCCCCAAAGATTCCCAAGGGGTATTAATGCTAAACACAGCAAAACGAAATAATTTTTCATAGGGATAGATTTTCTTTTAAACAGGTAAAGATGGGTATCTCATTCTCTAAAAGCCTATAGTTTGCATACAAGCCCTGCCATTGTTGTATGGACTTTTCCACCAACCTTATTTACGTTCTCGTAAGTTACACCTTTATTCAATCATTATTCAATTTGATATTATCTCATTTAAGTGGAATCAGAGATTATATTTTATTGTGAATATTCTATTGAAAAATTCACTTTGCAAATGAGTT
>JABDPH010000165.1 GCA_013042925.1 Eudoraea sp. | reverse complement strand
AACCCACTCAATCCAAGAACCCCCAGGCCTACAACACCTAATCCCATTACAGAACCACCTGCAAAAGCTACTTCCAAAGCCTTACCTAAAGACTGTCTGGCAGCTTGTGTTGTTCTTACATTTGCTTTGGTTGCAACACGCATTCCAATGAATCCGGCCAGCGCAGAACATATGGCACCTACTACAAAAGAAAGTGCGACCATTCCATTAGATCCCTCTTCAGCAGACCCTTTGAAATACAATAGGATAGCTACAGCTATTACAAAAATTGAAAGGATTTTGTACTCCGCCTTTAAAAAGGACATTGCTCCATCGGCAATATTTTTGGCAATCCGCGCCATCTTAGCTTCGCCCACCTCTTGCTTGGAAACCCAAATATTTTTTATTAAGACAAAAAGCAGTGCTAAAACACCAAAAGCAGGTAAAATGTTTACGATTAATTCCATATTAGTTAGTTATTTGCTATTTAAAACGGGTGCAAAAGTAGTAAAATGGATTAGAATAAAAAAGCTAAATATTTTCTCCGGTGGATTTAAAAACTAAAACCAAATGTTCCCTTAATGCTAAAGGGACGGGCATCCGGATTATCCAAATAATTACCTCTGAAATTAAAGTCGATTCTAAAAATTTTGAAGATATTACCAATACCAAAAGAATATTCCCAATAAATCTGTTCAGAAGGAGCAATTAGAGGAATATTTGTTGGGCTGCTTAGTATAATATTTTCGTCAGTTAAGGTACCCCATGCTCCTCTTAAACCGACAATTTCCCTTAAATTCCAATTTCGAATAACTGGAATCCTGGAAAAAATCCGGCCATTAAAATTATGTTCTAAATGAACCGTAACATAGGTATCTGTAACAAACTCGTAAAAATTTAAATTTGGAAACGTATTATATATGGTCCATAAGGTCTGGTTTCCGGGTATTACACTTAAAAGGCCAAGGGGCACAGATCCAAATGTTTTACCCGCCTCAACAGTACTTAACAATCTGCCAAAACCTCCAATCTGCCATGGTTGTGTATACGAAAATTGAATTTTATCAAATTCAAAATCACTTTGAAAAAAACCTTTTAACCCCCTTGTATAATTTAATAAAAGAGTGCTGTAATTGTCGTTTACATTTCTTCGTTCCACACCGGTACCTATGGTTTTTTTACCAGGAGTATACAAGAGTATGGTATTTAGTTCAAACTGATTAATCTCCGAAGATATGCCTGTAGGTGACTCTGGATCCAAATAATCCAAACTAAACGCGTCTGGCAATGCAGAACTCAATGTGCGATATGAACTCCCAAATCGAATCCTAAAATTGGTAATTGGTTCAATATCTGTATTGAAGGTGCTTAGATTAATATTAGTAAGCCTGTTATTGGCTCCTACCGTAAAAATCGCTGAAGAGGCCACACTTCTGCCAAGTACATCAGTAGTTTGTGTAAGGTTAATACCCAGTTGCTCTATGTCTCTCCGGTGCCCACCGGATAGTATTAGTCTTGTTTTTTGATCTAAAAGCCATTTACCCGAAATACCATGCTTAAATTTTTCGTCTTTAAACCCGTATGCCAGGTACCCCTCAATTCGCCAGGGATCATTTTGCCCAAAATAGGTTCGGGCACCTCCTCTTAATCTAATACCCTCGGCTTCATTATACCCAAAACCACTGTAGATACTTCCTAAATCTATATTCCATCTATCAATTTCTATATAACCCGATGCCAAAATACTGGCAATGTCATAAGCCGTATTAAAACGAGGTACTGTCTTTAATGTATCTAAAAGATCGTATATACCTTGTTCGTCTTTATTAAGGGATTCCAATCTGTTATTTTCCCAAAATATGCTGTCTCGTTCAAATGTTATCGGGTTAAAAGGATCTGCTTTGTTCTTATAGAACTGTTTGGGTTTATTTATATCAAATTTATAATTGCCGTAAACAGTAGTCCTTTTTCCATAGACTCCTTTGGATTCTTCTTTTTTAAAGAGGCTAAAATCACTCAGCATATAGTCTCTTTTTAACAAAAAAACTGAATCGTTTAGTACTTCGTATTCCTGCTCTATATAAATTTCCTTAACCCAATTTATATTGGCACTTTTTGTAACCTCCAGATTAATTTTTTTAATAGCGAAAGTCGAATCGTTAACCCAAAAATCCCCTTTAAATGTAAGCTCATTTTTTCTCCTTGGATAATAAATAATATGGTAGCACCATTTGCTGTCTATATAAGCACTGTCTGAAAGCACATAATTGTAGGCATCAATACCTGCTTCAGAAACCGGACTGGGAAAACTCTTATCAAAAAACTTTAAATACTTATCATAAATATCATATTCCGAATAAAGATCCTTTACAAATCCGATTATCGCCTGATTATTACTAAAACCCGAATTTTTATTTCCTAATACATCCTCTTTAGTCTGATTTAAAACGTTATCACCATAAACTTTACTCGAGGTTTCATTTAAAAAAATTGGCAAATAGGTTTTCCCCGTAATTCTAGAAGTATCAAGATCCTGAAAAACAAACTCCATTCCTTTAAAAAGCTTACTCTGCATCATGGCACTATCTATAGAATTAAGGTCAAATTCTACTTTTTCATATTTATCATATTGATATTGTTTAAACATGCGGAGACCATTGATCTTCTTTTTTGCCCATATTTTTTTTAGGATATCTATTGCCGGATTATTTTTTTTAGATTGTTTCCCCATATACACAACAACCTCATCTAACTGCTCCCCTTGCAACAAAACAACTTTAAGATTGTAGTTTACCCGTCTTGATAATTCTAATTCTTCTGTTTTATAGCCGATGAATGATATGGTGAGTGCGTTGTACTTTTTCGAAGATTCTAAATAGAATAAACCATCTTCATTGGTAATTGCACCTTCTGTAGAGCCCTTAAATACAACATTGGCGAATGCCACAGGCTCCCCTTCTTCGTCAACCACAATCCCACCAGCTTTGGTCTGAGCCCAGATAAATAAAGGTGTTAACAAAAGAAAGAATAACAGGAATCTTTTCA
>JABDPH010000152.1 GCA_013042925.1 Eudoraea sp. | reverse complement strand
GTATGTTAACTGAAAAACCTTATCGTCGAGCATTGCTTGAAATTATAATTCAAGTTAATTATTTAAAAAATATTGTTCAACAAAAAATCAGGTAAATATTACTTTAATGGTCTGTTTGTAAGAGTATTCTTATTATTCTTGTTTAATATAGAAATACTTTAAACTCGACGTTTTGGCGGTAAAGTAACTTGACAAAGTCAAAAAACCTTAAATTATTTATTGAAATTAGTCCCAACTTACCTAATATAACTACCTGCATTAAAATCTATAGTAGAACCGGTAGCGTGGTCCATTTTGCCGCTACTCATAAGCACTGCAATTGGGGCTATGTCTTCTGGAGTGGTTAACTCTTTTAAAGCCATTTCACCAAGTATCTTTTCTTCGCCGTATTTGTGAATTGCCTCTTCTGCCATTTCTGTTCGAGTGAATCCCGGCGCAATAACAAAGGATTTGATATTATACCTACCAAAAGATCTGGCCACTGTTCGCGCTAGCGATGTGAGTCCTCCTTTAGAGGCCGCATAGGCAAGATATTCTTCCGTTTCTCCCCGGAAGGCCGCCCGGCTCCCTATATAAATGAATCGCCCTCCTCCCTGGCTTTTGAAATGCTCTATGCCCATTTTGGTTAACAAGCCAGCTGCTTCAAGATTGATTGCGATTGTTTGCCTCCAAATATCAAGCCATTGCCCTGTACTGTCTTCAATCAGATGCGGTACGAATACACCAGCATTTAAAACAATGGTATTTATTGAACCAAATTGATCTTTTGCATTTTCAAAAAGTATTTGAACCTGATCCATTTGTGACAGATCTGCCTGAAAAGTTTCAGAAAGAGGATATTTAGCTTTTAATGCAGTTGCTTCAGCTGCACCTTTATTATAATGTATCCCAACCTGAGCATTTGCTTTAAGTAAATGAATAGCAATTGACTTCCCTATACCTCTGGAAGCTCCCGTTACTAATATGTTTTCACCCTCTAGATTCATTTTAATGCATTAGATTGAAGGGTGAAAGTATTGAGAATATAATAGAATTCCAATTTTTCAATATCACTTAGACTACATTAGCTTTACCACTCTTAAAGTTTACGTCTATTTGTCTAAAAAGGCTATATCAACAATAGTGTTCCCTTTTAATCTTCGTCAATAAGCATATTTTAAAATTACTGATTTAAAGAAAGCTGATTCAGAGTACTAAATAAAAATTGGCTGTATTTTGCACAAGTTCCTATGTGCTATAATAACAATATTGCCCACTTCACTCCAAAATGATATTTCATAACTCTTACAAAATTATTCACTTTTATAGATGAAATAGTATTTTCATTTTGCGTTTAAAACATCCAAATCTACAGTTTCAATCCTGAGTACACAGGAATATTTGTCTATCTTGTATTTCCAAAAAAAAATGCTGTGTATAAAAATATATTTTTCCTGGGCTTTCTGTTTACATTGGTAAACGGTTATACCCAGATTAAAAAAATTGAAATAGTCACTGAAAATATTCCTAATCGTGTCGCTTTTTATGCCATTAATGCAAATGAGCAAGACCTTGATGTAATGTTTACATTAACTGGTACAAATTTTAGGCAAAGCAGGGCCAAGCCAAGATTTATAAGGGTTCCGGCCGCTTCAAAAGTGCATATCAAGACCATAGTTCTTATGAGAGGAAAGAAACCTTCATACACTTATAAGTTAAAAGTGAACGATAGTCTTTCAACAAGGGCACTAAAGAAAGAATCTGAACAAATCAAGATTAATCCACCTAAACAAATAGCGATTTATGTCCCCAATAAATGTGATCAATGCGATAGTCTGGTACTGTCATTGAGCGAGAGTAAGTACCTTTTCAATCTCATTAAACTCGATGAAAAACCAGAATTACAAGAGCAACTGCAAATGATATTTGGAAAAGAAACACCAATAGATTCACTTAATGTTCCGATCGTAAATCTTGGAGGTAAACTCTATACTAATTTGGTTTCCTATGATCTGTTAATGGAAGAGGTTAATAAGAAGTAGGTAAGATTTGATTCTAATTATAGAATCTGAAAAAGAGTAGATAAAACTGAAAATCAGGAAATATTAAATTTCCGGTCTGCCTTTAAGGCGTTTTTCCAACTTTTTCTTTAGTACGGTTAAACGCTTCATAAGCTCCATTAAAGCTGAGTCTTCATTCTGCTTATAAAGCTCATTTAATCCTAAAATAAGTGACTTTGCTTCCCTAGAAGCAACAATTCGGTCGCTAGTAGTAAGCTTATTCCATTTGCGTTGTTCAAACAATCGCGCTTTATCAATTATATCCATGTTAATTTAAAATCTTCGTTATTAGTAGGAAATAATCTTTATTCCTTACTCAAAATAGCCCTAAAATTTCCTAAAATCCAAAAAATGGCCAAAATCTTATGTTATAGAGCTACCACTAAGTCACTAATTTATAAATTTCACTGTATTAGCTAATAGTTTTAACATATGTTTAAACATATTTATTTATTTGATTATTGCATGTTTAAGGTATTTCAGGGGCTTCTTTATACTCTTATCTAAAATATTCCTTTAAAAAATTACGCCCATTTCCAGACATTAACCTGGCAATTATTTCATCTGCTTTTATAACATTTTCGATGTTTCCCAGGTTGTGAGATAGCATATAGTTATGAGCGTGGCGCTCAAGGAAATCTGCTAGAAAAGGTAGTTCTTCGGCAGTCCAGAATCCGTTAAGTGAATCTATTATGCCATCAAAATCCGATCCAATTGCCATGCAATCCCAGGCAAAAAGGCCTTTAGCATCCAGGACTTCGGCTATATGCTGTATCTGATTCCATAACAATTCTGATCTATAATGCATTATTTTGCTTCGTTTAATAGAGTTCTTAGTTTTCTTCAGCGTTTTTTTGTTGACAATTCTACGCTCATCTAACTGTAGTCCTATTATACCTTTGCTTTTGGCAATACGTATAATTTCTTCGTCGAAAAGATTAATAGAAACAGGATTTAATTTACTTGCAGTTTTGGGATGCACCACTACCGGATCCTCAAAAGATTTAAGACCATTACACGCTGCATGGCTTGCCATAACGGGTAGATTCATGAAATTTGGGTTACCCGAGTCCAACATTTGATAGTATTCTTTTCTCGCCTGAATACTCATATGCTTGATATCTGGTATAATTCTGCTATTATTGGTATTATCAACAAGTCGCTCCATAACTTTCCTCCCCATAGCGGTAAATCCGCTGTTAAGTCCTTCTTTCTGATCCGCAAATTTTAGTATTATTCCTGTTAGACTTTCGGAATGTCCACATAACTGATTCCAAAAGTGATGTGCGATGGTTATGAAAAAAGGACGAAACTCCCAATTTTTAATTTTATCCAGATTTGTCAGTACTTCAACTTCACTGAATGGTTTCCTTAGGCCGGTATTGAGGACATGTAATCCTTCTATACTTATTATAACGCAAATAGTATGTACTTTACCGCCAGAAGTATTCTCATTCTTTATGTTCTGTATGTCATGATAACTTTTTACCAACTTGTAACGAAATTTACCTTCCGGTAGATGTACTATTTTGCCATCCAATTGCTTGTAATAATCATACTGTGCCTCAACGTCTTTAAAATAATCAGTGATCCCTTGTATATAATCAATGCGCTTGTGCCCAATTCCCAAGGCAAAATTTGAAGCAATATCCAGTAATAATTCATTATTCATTTTGTTTCTCACAAACCATTTTTCCAATGGATAGAGCGAAACACACACGATTCCTACCCCACCCTTAACAAGGCTTGTAAAGTTTGCCTGAGAAAATTTGGTAAGTCCGGTGAGGTAGTTTAATAATTTATCGCTAATTGAAGGAGGGTCATAGTGCCAGATACTTCGTTTGCTATTTCTATGACTTATATGAACTCCCGTAGGAGTATAATTGAAGCTTTTTCCAAATGGTTTTAAGGAAGGATGACAATGGAAATCGATATAATCATCATTAAAATGCATTGTTACCAGGAACTTTTTTTCGTGATAGATTATTACAGAAAATTACTACATTTTATTGAATTGTGAAGTAGAAATGTATCAAAAACCTGATATTATGTATGGTTCGCCGGTACTACTCTATCTTAAATTCTATGCTTATAAATATTTCATTTAAGTAATAAGAATAAAAAAGCCATATCGTTCTAAACTTTACGATATGGCCTTCTTTAATACTTAAGGTTTATTTAATTATTCACAAGGTTCGCCTGAATGCTATTTGGAACTGCCTTAAAAGCGGAAAAAGCCGAATTAAATGTTGCTTTACCCTGGGTTAGTGACCTTAAGTTAGTTGAATATCCGTATAACTCTGACTGTGGTACAGCACACTTCAAAATCTGATAATGATCTATACTGTCAATTCCCTGTATGATAGATCTTCTTGATTGTAGATCAGTCATAACATTTCCTACCATTTCTTCAGGTACCTTAACAGTTAATTCTTGGATTGGTTCCAAAAGTTTAGGTTTGGCATTTAGAAAAGCTTCTTTAAAAGCATGTGCTCCCGCAATTTT